>CAZLCF010000025.1:0-19278 GCA_964557905.1 uncultured Rikenellaceae bacterium
TAAAACCAAAAACTCCTGGGGAACTGACAGAAATGCTTTCGGAGGATACCTGAATATGTCGGAAAGCTATGTCAGGGCAAAGACCCTATTTATCATGGTTCACAAAAATGGTGTACCGTCGGAAATAAAAGCCAAACTGAGATTATAAAATTGTCATGCCGGTCTTGCCAGTCCTGCAGGTCTTGCAGGTCTGGTCATTCTTTGGACTTGCATGACTTGCATGACCTGCATGACCTGCATGACTTATTCTATCAGCTGATTACATCCCCGTATATCACTGTTATCCAAACGGCCTAGTACCTCGAAGCTTCCGTCTTCATGAACCTTTCCGAGATCATCGGTTGCAACGAAGGAACATGAATGGATATTTGCCAGATCAATTATATTTATCCCTCCGGTTCTCCCATGTTCCGTGATTATGGATAACGGATCCTGCGGATCCCTGATAAGTATTTTCATCCACGGAGGAGGGAAAAAAATCCCGTCACCTTTTGAATATGCCTGACTGAACAGCTCCGTCATACCATATTCAGAATGGATACTCCCGACATTGAAATTTCTTTTAAGTATAGAGTGCATCTCCCCTCTTGTTATTTCCTTTCTCCTCCCTTTCATCCCGCCGGTTTCCATAATAATAACTCCCGACAGATCAGGATGATATTTTTCAGCAAGGTCAATAAGGGCATAGCTTACCCCTATTAAAAGTATTTTCCTGTTTTTATCCTTTGCTGCTTTGATATGTGAAAGCAATTCTGAAATATTGTCGCCATAAAAACCACTGTCAGCATAAGTACTTCTTTTAATGAGGTCATCCGCCATATAAACAAGGGAAGAATTCTTTCTTTCAGTATAAGATGGCAATAATGCTGCAATGAAATATTCTGCAGGATCGCCGTAAAAGTGACTGAAGGTCCTTAAAAAACTCTCCTTATATATTTCAGGATCAACAACATAATGTTTGCTGGCTGAAATTCCTGATGTGCCGCTGCTTTCGAAAACCATTACCGCGGAAAGCTTTCCGGTAATTATTTTAT
Source organism: uncultured Rikenellaceae bacterium (assembly GCA_964557905.1). Lineage (GTDB taxonomy): Bacteria > Bacteroidota > Bacteroidia > Bacteroidales > VadinHA17 > LD21. Next base: position 1,035 of record CAZLCF010000025.1, read on the forward strand.
GATCCTTAAAGAAACCAGCAGGAAGGAAGGGTATGTCCGCCAGGGAGCATATTGTGTTGTGATTCAATTGCAGAAGACCAATGAAATCACTATATACATTGTTATTTTCTGCCTGATATTTAAATATTTCCAGGGCAGTTTTCTGAAAGTCATCCTGGTTTTTTACATTGAATATTCTATTTGATATTTCAGGTATCATTTACCGGGGAAAGTTGATGATCCGTCCGGCTGGTAAACCCATTCAAAGGTACACTCCGCAAAGTCCCGGTTATCCCTTATTTCTGAAATTGTGGATATGATCCTGATCTTGGCATAGTGTTCTGTTCCTGACCTGTAAAGCCACACCTGATTTGGCTTTAACGGGGAGGCCAGACCAATCCATTGAGCGACATTTACTGTTTTCAGGTTATCAAATGCCTCCTTGGCAGAGGCAGCATCAGCATATTCCCCGGCTCTATAAAATGAATTTTTAAAATTATTTGTCTGGAAAAACAGGTTTGTACCATCACTATCGACAGTTATATCCGGGGGATGATTATCAAGAGTTGATACCAGTTCAGCCTTTGAGAACAGGAAACCGTAAACATAATAAGTCTGGCTGAATCCAACGGTATTATTGATTGTTGCCGTTCCTGAAGTAGGAATAACATTATCCTTTTTGCAGGAATGCATGAATAACAGAACCGGGAGCAATATCAAAGCAGCTTTTTTCACTCTCCCCGTATAGCAACGATCCCTGGAAGTTTTTTCCCTTCCATATACTCTAGCATTGCACCTCCTCCGGTCGATACATAGCTTACCTTGTCGGCCAGGTTGTTCTTATTTATTGCAGCAACAGAATCACCTCCTCCGATCAGGCTGAATGCCCCTTTGGCAGTTGCAGCAGCAATTGCTTTTGCAATGGCGGTAGTTCCTTTTGAAAATTTCTCCATTTCAAATACACCCATTGGACCGTTCCAGAGAATGGTCTTTGAATATTCTATGACATCTGAGAATTCTTTAATTGTTTTTTCAGCAATATCAAGACCTAACCAGCCATCAGGCACAGCGTTAACGGCAGTCACATTTGTATTAGCTTCATTTTCAAACTTATCCGCATTAAGGCTGTCAACCGGCAAATAGATATTGACCTTTTTTTCTTTGGCTTTTTCGATGATCTTTAGTGCCAGGTCAAGCTTTTCTTCCTCGCATAATGATTTACCTATTTTCCCGCCTGTTGCCTTAATGAATGTATATGTCATGCCTCCTCCAATTATCAGGTTGTCTACCCTGTTGAGGAGGTTTTCGATCAGCATAATTTTATCAGAGACTTTTGCACCTCCCATAATTGCCGTAAACGGATGCTGAGCATTATTTAGCACTTTATCCATAGCAGCCAGTTCGCTATTTATCAGGAATCCGAACATCCTTTTATCTTCAGGATAATAATCTGCTATAACTGCCGTGGTTCCATGGGCTCTGTGGGCTGTCCCGAAAGCATCATTCACATAGATCTCCGCATAGCTGGCAAGTTTCTTTGCCAGTTCTTTCTGTCTTGCCTTCAGTTCTGCTTTTGCAGCTTTCTTTTCCTCATCAGTTGCAGTCTCGGGAAGTATGGGTTTCCCTTCTTCTTCAGGATAAAACCTTACATTTTCAAGCATTAATACTTCTCCTGGCTTTAATCCTGCTGACATCTTAACGGCTGATTCGCCAAGGCAATCGTCGGCAAAAAGTACTTTCCTGCCAAGATGCTTCTCAAGGACAGGCAGCACTGGTTTAAGCGAATATTTTTCTATCCTGCCTTCCGGCCTTCCAAGATGTGACATCAGGATTACGCATCCACCATCATTTATTATCTTATTAATTGTCGGTAACGCACCCCTGATACGGGTATCATCCGTTACAGCAAAGGTTTTCTTGTCAAGAGGCACATTAAAATCAACCCGTACAATGACTTTCTTGCCTTTGAAATTGAAGTCCTGAATCATTTTCATATATCCTGTGTTTTTGGTTTTTAAAAATGAATAAATACCTTGCAAACCTAATTATTTTTTAGGAATATCTGTTCCGATTTTGCATCTAAAATCATTAGCATAACACAATAGAACAGCAGTATGCTGTCAGATGTTTCCTGTATGTAAAAAGTTTAACTAATTTTGAAAAAAAGTTATGGCAAAGATTACTTTAAAAGGAAACCCGATAAATATATCAGGAAATCTTCCTGCAAAAGGCAGCATGGCCCCGAATTTTTCTCTGGTTAAATCAGACCTTGGAACTCTTTCATTATCAGAACTTAAAGGTAAAAAGCTCATACTTAACATATTCCCGAGTCTTGATACTTCAGTTTGTGCTACATCTGTCAGGAAGTTCAATCAGCTGGCAGCAGGAAAATCCAATGTTCTGGTTCTGGCAATTTCAAAGGATCTTCCTTTTGCACATGGTCGTTTCTGTTCAACAGAGGGGATCACAAATGTTATCACTCTTTCGGGATTCCGGGATGTGTTTTTCGGAAAAGCTTATGGCATTGATATAATTGACGGCCCTCTTGCCGGTCTCTATGCCAGAAGCATTGTGGTTGTTGATGAAACAGGAAGAATAATTCATACTCAGCTTGTTCCTGAAATTACCACAGAGCCTGATTATGATGCAGCACTTAATTCTCTATAAAAATTGCATTAATCAATATGCCGGAGGGATAATTATTTTTCAACATATATACAAGCTATGAATTTCGCTCAGATACCGGGGCATAAAGAAACAATTGCAAAGCTTATCAGATCCGTTAAGGAGGAAAGGGTGAGTCATGCCCAGTTATTTTCCGGACCTGAAGGATGCGGTTCTCTTGCCCTGGCTTTGGCTTATGCCATGTATATCAGCTGTGAAAACCGTACAGTAAAGGACTCATGCGGAACCTGCAAATCTTGTGTGAAATATGAAAAAATGATTCATCCGGATCTTCATTTTGTGTTCCCAGTCATAAAGGACAAGAAAAATGCTGAGCCGGTCAGCGATGCATATATAGAGCAGTGGAGAGAGTTCGTCAGGCAATCGCCTTACTTTACAATCAATAACTGGCTCAATTTAATTGAAGTTGAAAATGCACAGGGACTGATATTTGCTTCGGAGGCAGGTGAAATAATAAAGAAACTGAGTCTCAAGACTTTTGAGTCGGATTTTAAGGTAATGATCATCTGGCTGCCCGAAAAGATGCATCCGGCAACGGCCAACAAGCTTTTAAAGCTTATTGAAGAGCCACCGGAAAAAACACTTTTCCTGCTCGTTTCAGATGAGCCGGATAAGCTTCTGCCTACAATAGTTTCACGGTGCCAGATAATAAAGATCCCTGGATTTGCTGAAAGTGAAATCAAAGAATTCCTTAAGGCAAAATACAGTACGGATGACAATAAAGCGGCTGAAACAGCAAGGGTAGCAAACGGGAACATAATCAGGGCCATTGAGCTATTTGAAAATGAAGATTTTTCTTTGCAAAACCTTGACCGCTTTAAAAGCCTTATGAGGTTTGCATGGAAACGGGATATCATTTCTGTAGTTGGCTGGTCGGAGGAAATAGCTTCAACCGGGAGGGAAGCCCAGAAGAACTTTCTTTCATTCTCGTTAAGGATTCTCAGGGAAAACCTGATGCTTTCCCTGGACCAGATGAAAAACAGGTTAGTATTTCTGGCTGGAGATGAAGCTTCTTTTTCAGATAATTTCCACCCCTTTATCAATCAGAAAAATATCTACTCCCTGACCGATGAATTCAATCTTGCCCATTCCCATGTGGAAGCGAATGGCAATGCAAAAATAATATTCCTTGACCTGGCTCTTAAAGTTACGCAGCTGATCCGCTGATTGACTGACAGGTAATTGGCATTGTTGCATTTATTAACTATTTTTGCGTGATTATTCAATAGCGTTGTATCACTATGACAGAGAATGATGAATTACAAGGGCAGGCGGGTGAGGAGATCCGGATACCTGATATAAAATATAAACCCGGTAATAATAAACTTGATTCCTTCGACTGGCTGAAAGATCTTCCTGAATGTCCGGGTGAAAATGAAATCGTTGAAATAAGGTTTAAGAACACACGTAAGGGATTCTACAGGAATGTAAACAATCTCAGGTTCGAGATCGGTGATCTGGTTGCTGTTGAAGCTTCTCCGGGTCATGATATAGGTAGAGTTTCAATGACAGGAAGAATTGTTCGTGAACAGCTTAAGGAATGTAAAGTCGCCCTTTCGCCGGAAGACCTGAAAAAAGTTTACCGCAAGGCAAAGGCTGTTGATATACAGAAATGGGAAGAAGCAAAAAAGCTTGAGATCCCTACAATGCTTCGCTCCAGACAGATATCCGAAGAGCTTAAGCTTAATATGAAGATAGGGGATGTCGAATACCAGGGTGATAAAACCAAAGCAATATTCTATTATATCGCTGATGAGAGGGTTGATTTCAGACAATTAATCAAAGTACTTGCCGAGGAATTCAAGGTGAGGATAGAAATGCGTCAGATCGGTGCTCGCCAGGAAGCCGGAAGAATCGGCGGAATAGGAGCCTGCGGCAGAGAACTCTGCTGTTCAACATACATCACCAATTTCATCTCGGTCACGACAACCCACGCAAAATACCAGGAATTGTCACTTAATCCCCAGAAACTTGCAGGACAATGCAGTAAACTTAAATGTTGCCTCAATTTTGAGGTTGACTGCTATGTTGATGCCCAGAAACAATTTCCTCCAAAGGAAGTACCGCTTGAAACTACCGACTCTACGGCATATTTTCAGAAAATGGAGGTTCACAAAGGTATCTACTGGTATACTACTGATCCGCATTCAACTGCTAATCTCATTCCGGTGCCGGTTGAGAGAGTCAGAAAAATACAGGAAATGAATAAAAAGGGAATAAAAGTTGAACGCCTGCTTCCTGTTCCACAATCATGGGAAACAACTCCTGTTTCTGAAGACCTGCTTAAGAATAACAGCCTTACAAGGTTTGACCCTTCTGCTTCCAAAAACCAGCCTCAAAAACATCCTCATAAAAGAAAAAACCGGAGATTTCATGATAAGAGAAACAAATAGAAGTTTATTGCTGATCCTGCTGTTTTTTCTCTCATCATGCAATAGCGGTATTGTGTTCACTGATAATGTGGCAATGCCCGATAAAATATGGGAATTGTCAAATGTACCTGATTTCAGTGTACCTGTCCTTGATACCATTCAGTTTTCAGATGTTTATTTCACCATCCGTACCGGTTCAGATTATCCCTTCCGCAATTTATTTCTTTTTGTAACCGCATCCTCTCCTGATGGGAAAAGCATCACCGACACTCTTGAATATGACCTGGCAGATGAAAAAGGAAACTGGTACGGAAAAGGATTCGGTGATATTCACGAACTTAGTCTGCCCTACAGAACAAATGTATTTTTCCCGCTGAAAGGCACTTACAGGTTTAAGATACAACATGGAATGCGAATAGGCGACCTCAGGGGAGTTTATGATTTCGGGCTAAGAATCGAGAAGAGTGTAAAGTAAATCTCAGGTTGTGGGGAAAAACAAGCTGGCAAGATGGACCGAAATGGTAACATTCAATAATGTTATCCAGCCCGAGACGGGAGGTCTGTACGGGTTAGATCATATAATAAAAGGAAAATGGCAAACGGAGATCTTCCGGAATGCAAATCCGCTTATTATTGAACTTGGATGCGGAAAAGGTGAATATACTCTGGGCCTGTCAGCCAGATTTCCACATAATAATTATATAGGCATTGACATTAAAGGCGCCAGGATGTGGCGGGGAGCAAAAACAGCCTTCGAAAACAGACTGCCTAATGTGGCATTTCTTCGTACACGGATAGAATTCATTAACTCTTTCTTCGCTGAAGATGAGGTTGATGAAATATGGATTACATTCCCTGATCCCCACCCGGGGAAACGTAATTCCAATAAAAGACTTATATGCCCATGGTTCCTTAATATTTATCGTAATTTCCTTAAAAACAACGGAATTGTTCATCTCAAAACGGATAATAACGAACTTTTCAATTATACAAAGAACCTGGTTGAAAGGAATAATCTTGCCGTGGTTTTTGCAACTTCCGATTTATATTCCGATAAAACAGGTAATGACATCCTTTTTATAAAAACACATTACGAAAATCTCTTTCTGTCCGAAGGAATGAAAATAAGCTACATCTCCTTCAGGCTGGAAAAAAACAAGGTTGTTGAAGATGCCGCGACAAAAATCAAAAGATAAAGATTTCTTCAGCAGCGTTTACAAAGTAACAATGCAGATACCATATGGCCGGATCACATCATACGGGGCAATTGCACGTTACCTGGGTTCAGGCCGGTCAGCCAGAACAGTCGGATGGGCTCTTAACTCAAGCCATGGCATACCTTATTATATTCCTGCTCACAGAGTGGTAAACCGGAATGGCCTTCTCACAGGTAAATTTCATTTTGGCAATACAACAACTATGCAGCAACTTCTGGAAAATGAAGGTATTATCGTTGAAAATGACTGTATTGTTAATTTTCTGGAAAAATTCTGGGATCCTTCAGCAGAACTGCATTGAATATTTTGCAGTAATAAAAAAAAGTGGTAAAATTGCAGGTTGTTTATATTTAATTTAAATAAAAATAACGACTGACTTTCACATACTCATCCCCCCAGTCCCTTTCTCTGCTGAAGCAGAAGGGGGAGTAAAGAAATTCAGTTTAAATATATCCACCTTGCGCAAGCAGAGAGGGGGAATCCTGAGCGAAGCGAAGGAAGGGGGTGAGTACATGAAAGAATAAAGCAAACATAAATATTACAATCCGATGTTCTCTAACGATCAGATATTAACCGCATTAAAAAAAGTTATCCATCCTGAAAAGGGGAAAGACATTGTCTCTCTTGGAATGGTTTCGAAAATTGAATCGAATGATAATGGAATTTCGCTGATAATAGAACCTGAAAAATCAAATGATCCGTTCTTATCATCAATAAAAAGTACCGTTGCAAGAACCTTAAAAGAAACGCTTGGTACAGATGCAGTAATCGCAAATATTGACGTCAGACCAAAAGTAATCACCGGGAAGCAGCAGAAAAAATCACAAGAGCTTCTGACCGGGATAAGTAATATCATTGCTGTATCATCAGGCAAGGGGGGTGTTGGTAAAACAACAGTTGCGGTAAACCTGGCAATAGCTCTTGCAAGGAGAAATTACAGTGTCGGGCTTCTGGATGCAGATGTATTCGGACCATCAGTCCCAAAGATGCTGGATGCTGAAAACTACAAACCTGCTATAAAAAGGGAAATAGGTGCCGATTTAATTATACCGCTGGAAAAATACGGAGTGAAAGTCCTTTCAACAGGATTTTTTGTTGACCCTTCCGATGCAGTTGTATGGAGAGGTCCCATGGCATCTAATTTTCTTAAGCAGCTTATTGCGCAGGGAGATTGGGGTTCTCTTGATTTCATGCTAATAGATCTTCCCCCGGGGACAAGTGATATTCATTTAACACTTGTTCAGGAGGTAGCTGTAACAGGAGCAATTATAATCAGTACCCCGCAGGAAGTTGCCCTGGCGGATGCCATCAAGGGAATATCAATGTTCAGGAGCGAAAAGATCAATGTCCCGGTACTGGGGCTTGTTGAGAATATGTCATGGTTTACTCCTGCCGAACTTCCACAGAATAAATACTTTATTTTTGGTAAAGAGGGAGGAAGAAAACTTGCCGAAAAGATGGGGGTACCTCTCCTGGGTCAGATACCAATTGTCCAGAGCATTTGTGAAAGCGGTGATAAAGGATTACCTGTTGCTCTTGAAAACTCACCCGCAGGTAATGCTTTCATGTCGCTGGCTGATGAGGTAATTGACAGGGTGAACAGGAGAAATAAGGATCAGAGGCCTACAGTAAAAGTTCATATAAATAAAACATGAAATGATATGTCAGAAATTAAAAACATCAAGGAACGTGTTGTAAAAGCGCTGGATAGGGTAAGACCGTATCTTCAGTCGGACGGAGGTGATATTGAACTCCTGGAAATAACTGAAGACTTTTCAGTAAAAGTCAGGCTCACCGGTGCGTGCCATGGGTGCCCATATAGCCTGCAGACTTTAAAAGCCGGTGTTGAGCAGGTTATCATGAAGGAGGTTCCCGAAATAAATAGGGTTATTTCCGTCTGATAAATCGCAACTACCCAATTTTATTTACCTTTGAAATACTATACACCGGTTTGGTAAGTTTATAGTATTAAAATCTGTTTATTGCCTTCACCCAAAGCATCATATAGATACCTGGTGTTGCTGGGATTATTACTTGTCCCGGCAAATTGCTCTGTTGAAAAAAACACTGGTGCAACCAGGTTTTATCATGGCATGACGGCTCGATATAACATCTATTTTAATGGTTATGAAAGCTTTAAGGCCGGACTTCTTAAAGTCTTAAACGGACATATTGATGATTATGCCGAATTGCTGAAAGTGTTTGAATACAGTGATCCTTCTTCTGCATCCCGCTGCAATTCAGATATGGAAAAGGCAATTCAGAAAGCCTCGAAGCTCATCTCATTAAAATCAATAACTGCAAAACCGGAAGTAAAAGAGAAGAACAGGCAAACGCCTGAAGAGGAGGAGCTTTTCAATCGCAAGGAATATAATGAGTGGGTTGACGACAGTTATCTTCTTATCGCCAAAGCGCGATTTTATAAGCAGGAATATAACGAAGCCGCTTCAGTCCTTGATTATTGTATTTCTCAGGCCAACGATCCCCTGATAAAAAAGGAGGCATCAATCTGGCTTGCACGTATCTACAATGAAAAAGGTAAATATAGCGAATCGTACCGTATATTGACAGAACTTGAAATTCCGGAGAAATCTTCAAAAGGATTGAAAGCAATGTACTACATGACAATGGCGGATCTGTTCATAAAACAGCAGAAATACTCCGAAGCGATAGACCCTCTTGATAAAGCTATTGATCTTGTTTCCGGAAAAAGGACAAAATACCGGCTTACATATCTGCTTGCCCAGCTGAATGAACAGGCGGGGAATGCACCAGCGGCGATATTGCTATATCGCGATGTAGTTAAAATGAATCCGCTATACGATGTTGAATTCAATGCCAGGATAAATATTGCAGGAGTATTTGATGTTAATTCCGGAAATCCAAAGGAGATAAGGAAAGAAATGGAAAGGATGTTGAAAGACTCAAAGAATAAAGACTTTCTTGATCAAATCTACTTTGCGCTCGGTAATTTATCAATGAAAGAGGGCAAAGATAATGAGGCTTTGGAGTTCTATAAAAAATCCGTATCATTATCATCCATCAATCAGAACCAGAAAGTAAGATCCTACCTGGCGCTTGCAGATTATTATTACAGGAAACCCGATTTAATGAAAGCCGGTAAATTCTATGACAGCACCGTTTTCTTTCTCGATAAAAACCATTCTGATTATCAGGCATTGAAGTCAAAATCACAGAATCTTAATGCTGTTGTATCGCAGCTGGCAATAATTAAAACTGAGGACAGTCTTCAGAATGTAGCTGCAATGCCGGAATCTGAAAGGAGTGCCCTGATCTTATCGATAATTAACGATATAGTCAAAGCTGAAAGTGAGGGTAAGACCTCCCAGTACACAGACAGGTATAATCTGGGGCAATTCTATGAGAATGAAAGAAGGTTCCAGGACAATATTGAACAGGAGGGTAAGTGGTACTTTTATAATCAGGCAGCACTCACATTCGGCCGTACAGAGTTCAGACGGCGATGGGGAGAGAGAAAACTTGAGGATAACTGGCGGAGAATTAATAAAGCGAGGGCTTCCGGTTCCATGTCCGGAACTGATGCCGTCGAAAATGCGCAAAATGGTGTTGATTCGTCAAAAACTGAACCGCTTGATTATAAAAAGCCTGAATTCTACCTTAAGAACCTCCCATTGACCGACTCGCTGCGGGCTGCTTCAGACAGCAGGATAGCAAATGCCTATCTTAATGCCGGTAAGGCATATGCGGAAAAGATATTTGATCCTGAAGGAGCAACAGGGTCTTTTGAAAAAATCCTTACGCGGTATCCGGATAATGAACTTGTGCCTGAAGCCTTGTACAATCTGTATAAGGTAAACAAAGATATAAATTCTTCACAGTCTGAAACCTACAGACAACGCCTTATAGAGAGATATTCTACGACCGAATTTGCCAAAATGATATCCGATCCAAATTACTATAACAAGAAGATGGAAGATCTGAAAATGGCTGAACATCTTTACCAGGAGGCATATAATACTTACATAAAAGAAAACTTCACAGTTTCAATATCATTGTGTGACAGTGCCCTGAATAAATACAGCCAGGATATACTGGCACCGAAATTCCAGCTTTTGCGTGCATACTCCGTTGCCCGGATAAGCGATGAAAGGACCTTTAAGGACGAGCTAAATGCTCTTATCAAATTATGGCCCGACAGTGAGGAAAGTAAAAAAGCAGGGGAGATCATTGCATTCATTAACCAGGAGATTCCCGAGTTAAAGGTGGAGGAAGAAAAGGAAATTGCAGAGGAGTTGTTTGTTGCAGATACTGCGCTTAATCATGTTTTCGCGCTTATCATTGAAAACCCTGCCTTCAACATCAATCAGGCTACCTTCGATGTGATAAGTTATAATATTGATAACTATACAAATCTGAATTACAGTACTGAAGGGACCCTGGTAGATAACAAATATATTATGATCACCGTATCAGGATTTCAGAAATACCAGAAGGTCCTGGAATATTATACAGTATTTTCGACGGAAAAGCTTGTCAGAAATCCCTCCTCATCAAAAATTTATTCCTTTGTTATCAGCAATGATAACCTAAAGGTGCTGGATAACGATAAAAAACCGGAGAGGTATCTGCTTTTCTTTAAAGAAAATTATCTTCACGGAGAAAAGAACAAATAGAAGATCTTTGTGATCCTTTGTGCTTTCGAGACTTAGAATATGAGAAAAATAAGAATACTATGGACAGATGATGAGGTTGAGGTCCTCCGGCCGCATATCTTCTTTCTTCAGGAGAAAGGTTATGAAATTGACACCTGTTCAAACGGTAATGATACTATCGATCTTGTCAGGCAAAATCCCTATGATCTCATTTTTCTCGATGAACATATGCCGGGATTAAGCGGCATTGAGACACTCCGGCTGATCAGGGAGATCCGGACTGATATTCCCGTGGTAATGATTACAAAAAGTGAAGAGGAAGATATCATGGAAGCGGCTATCGGATCAGAAATAGCTGATTATCTCATTAAACCCGTAAAACCCAAGCAAATCCTTCTGGCAATAAAAAAGATCCTTGACCAGAAAAGGCTCATTACAGAGAAAACAACTACCGATTACAGGCAGGAATTCAGCCGCATCGGCAGTATGATATCATCTGCCGTTACCTGGACCGACTGGACAGACTTGTACCGTAAAATCACCTTCTGGGAATCAGAGCTTGAAAAATCGTCCGATCCTGGCATGGCTGAAATACTTAAAACACAGGAAAACGAAGCTAATAACTCATTCTCAAAATTTGTTACTGGAAATTATCTTTCATGGCTTGAACCCCGGAATACTGATGGCCCTGTTCTGTCTCCCGCGCTTTTTTCAAAAAAGATCTTTCACCTCATGAGCAATCAGAGGCCTCTCTTTTTCATCCTGATTGATAATATGAGGTATGATCACTGGAAAACCATCTCGGCTGAACTTGCAGGTCTTTACAGGATCGTTGAAGAGGATATTTATTTCAGCATCCTTCCCACTGCAACCCAGTACAGCCGTAATGCTATCTTTTCAGGACTGATGCCATCGCAAATCGCTGATCTTATGCCGCAGTTCTGGATCGATGATGATGATGAGGCCGGTAAGAACAACTTTGAAGAAGAGCTGTTCAGGAGCCACCTTGCGCGCAAAGGATTGAAATACAAATGGTCTTATAACAAGATCAGCAGCAGTAACGAGGGGAAAAAAGTAAATGAAAAAATCAGGCAGTTGCTCGAAAATGATATCAACATTATTATTTACAATTTCGTTGATATCCTTTCACATGCGCGCACTGAGGTAGGTGTAATAAGGGATTTGGCTGATGATGAGACAGCATACAGGAGCCTGATAAGATCATGGTTTGTCCACTCTTCGCTGTTTGCCTTGCTCAAAATGCTGACTTCACACCGGGTAAAAGTCATTATCTCCACAGATCATGGCACAATAAGGGTCCAGAATCCGGTCAGAGTGATCGGAGATAAAAAGACATCCGCTAATCTCCGTTACAAAACGGGAAGAAATCTCGATTATAATCCTGCTGAGGTATTCGAGCTTAAGAATCCTGAAAAAGCACTTTTGCCAAAAACAAATATCAGCTCGAGATATATTTTTGCATTGAACAAGGATTTTCTTGTGTATCAGAATAATTTCAATTACTATGCAGGTTATTACAGGAACACTTACCAGCATGGAGGAATATCGATGCAGGAAATGATGCTGCCTGTTGTCTGTCTCGATCCTGTTTCATAATGGCTGACTGTTACAATGAAAATAGTAGTCAAAAATAAGCGATACTTGCCATCTGCTGTCAGAAAACTGCTGGAACATACCGGTGAAAGCAGAATATTTGCCTTTTACGGATCGATGGGCGCAGGAAAAACAACCATCATAAAAGCAATTTGTGAATTTCTTGGTGCTTCCGGCGTTGCAAGCAGTCCGTCTTTTACCCTGGTAAATGAGTACAGGACACAGGCCGGGGAATCATTATATCATATTGATTTCTACAGAATAAAGAATATCAGCGAAGTGTTTGATCTCGGAATTGAAGAATACCTCTATGGAGGATGCTATTGTTTTATGGAATGGCCTGAGCTGGCTGAAGAAGTTCTTCCTGAAAAAACAGTAAAGGTCCGGATCTCTGTCGGAAAAAATGAAGAGAGAATTATTGAAACTGCATAACCTGATCTTATTTTGCTCCTGTATTCCATTTTTTTTAACTTTGAAGAAATAACCCTTTTTCTGAAATGAACATGAAAGGCAAGAGCGGAAAAGTGAATTTCGGTGACGGTGCATTTATGCCCAAGGAAGAACATCTTGAAACAGCTGTCAGGTTTAGAAGAATATCTATCGGCATCCCGAGCGACATAAAGGATGATGAGAAGAGAGTTGCACTGACACCGGAAGCAGTTAATCTGCTTGTAGAATCTGACAACGAGGTAATAGTTCAGAAAGGTGCCGGTGCCGGGGCTAATTACACCGATAAGGATTACAGTGAAAACGGAGCTGTAATTACCGATTCCCCGGCCAGGGTGTTCAGTGCCGATGTAGTTATTAAAGTTGCACCTGTTACTGAAAAGGAAACTGATTTTATGAAGGGCAACCAGGTTATCATGTCGTACCTTAATGTACTGAAGCTGAATGAGGAGACGCTTGCACGGCTTATCCGGAAAAAAGTCACTGCTATTGCTTTTGAGAAGATCCGTGACACCAACGGAACATTGCCCGTTATTGAATCTATGAGCGAAATAAGCGGTGTCACTTCGGTCCTTCTGGCTTCAGACTATCTCAGCAACCATCATGGCGGAAAAGGAGTAATGCTTGGCGGAATTACAGGAGTAACACCAACAGAAGTTATTATCCTGGGTGCAAATACAGCAGGAGAATATGCTGCCAAGGCAGCTATCGGGCTAGGATCCCAGGTTAAGGTATTTGATAGTTCATTGCAGAGGCTGAGAAGGTTTGAAACTATCATTGGTCAGCGGTTGCAAACATCTGTATTTCATCCCCAGGTCCTGAAAAAAGCATTAAAGTCAGCTGATGTCCTGATAGGTGCAATAGAGCTTGAAGATCTTCGTCCATGGTACTATGTAACTGAAGAAATGGTGAGCAATATGAAAAAAGGTGCTGTGATAATCGACCTTAGCATTGACCGGGGAGGCTGTATTGAAACGACTGAATGCCGCGCCCTCAGAGATCCTGTTTATGAAAAGCATGGTGTGATTCACTTTTCTGCATGGAACCTTCCTTCGCGTGTTGCCAGGACAGCTTCAATAGCCCTCAGCAATATTTTTGCACCCCTGCTTCAGAGAATGGCAGATGCCGGAGGAATAACCCAGCTCTTTAAAAATGATCCCGGGGTACGTGACAGTGCCTACCTCTATAACGGTATCCTGACAAATGAAACACTGGGGCAAAAATTCGGGATATTATCGAAGGATCTTGACCTGTTGCTTTCAGCATTCTGATCATAAGATAAAAGAAAGTATTGCCTTTTTTCCTTTAATTTCGACTTTAGCCTTTCCGCCAATATAGAATGCGCGGTTGTCATTAATATGGCCGGCAGGGAAATTGAAAAAAACGGGGTAATCATAACCGGTAACGACATCGGATATTATGGCTTCAGGGCTCTTTCCCCACGGGATCTTGGTCTCATTCATTTCATTTAGTCCTCCTAATACCAATGCTGCCAGACCTTTCAGCTTGCCGGCAAGCCTCAGAGATGTCATCATCCTGTCGAGATGATAATAATATTCCCCTGTCTCTTCAATGATTAATATTCTGCCCTTTGTTTTCGGCTCACCAGGCGTCCCCATCAGACTATAGATAAGGGAGAGATTCCCTCCCGTGACCTCCCCTGCTGCTTCTCTCCCATTTATGAAATCACTGGTCCATTTTAAAGGCCGGCAACCCGCGAATAGCGCCTGATACAGAGATTCTATTGTTTCGATGGATTTTTCCGGATTTGAGTAATTTAAAGGCATCTCTCCATGGATGGAAACTATATTATACTTTTCACTCAGCCACAAATGCAATACAGTTATATCGCTGAAACCTACATACCATTTAGGATATCTTTGCAAAGAAGAAAAATCAATCCGGTCAATGATCTTCAGCATCCCGTAGCCACCTCTTGAACAGAATACAGCCTTGATCTTTTTATTGCCGGTCATCGCCTGGAAATCCTTTAATCTCTCTTTGTCGCTGCCGGCAAACGGGCCTTCCTGCCTCAGTGCATTTTTACCTAAATGGACTTTCAGCCCCCAGTTTTCCAGGAACCTGACAGCTGTTTCAACTTTCACTGGTTCAATGGCAAAAGCCGGGGAAACAATTGCTACTTCATCACCGGACTTCAGAAATGGTGGCTGGATTTTTTTTACAGGCATGTCGATCTATTATTATACGTAAAAGTAAATGATAATGTTTCGTTTTACAAATACACTCATTTCATATCTTGCCGTTGAGCCCCTGTGCCATTGCGCCCTTATACCATTATTTTATTATCTTTGGTCGTTTATAAAATTATTATCTGCTCATTATCAACGTTATGAAGAAGTTTAAAAGATATCTTATCACCTCAGCTCTGCCATATGCCAACGGTCCTATTCATATTGGCCACCTGGCCGGGGTTTACGTGCCTTCCGATATTTATACCAGGTATCTGAGGATGAGAGGGGAAGATGTGATTTCGATCTGCGGTTCCGATGAACATGGCGTTCCGATAACGCTGAAAGCCCGGAACGAAGGAGTTTCTCCGCAGGAAATAGTAGACAGGTATCATGCAGTTAACAAGAAGGCCTTTGAGGATTTCGGAATTGCATTTGATATTTATTCGCGAACATCAAATAAAGTGCATTACGATACTGCTTCTGATTTCTTTCTGACCCTGTATAATAAAGGAGAATTCACCGAAAAGACTTCAGAACAGTACTATGATGAGGAAGCCGGCTCCTTTCTTGCCGACAGATATATAATGGGGACCTGTCCGCATTGCGGTAATGAGAGTGCCTATGGCGACCAGTGTGAGAAATGCGGTACTTCGCTCAGCCCTTCCGACTTAATTAATCCTCATTCAACAATCAGCGGAAGCAAACCTGTTTTGCGTGAAACACTTCACTGGTATCTTCCTCTTGACAAATATGAACCATGGCTGAAAAAATGGATACTCGAAGATCATAAGGACTGGAAGGTAAATGTCTACGGGCAATGCAAATCGTGGCTCGACCAGGGCCTGCAGCCGAGAGCTGTCAGCCGCGACCTCGACTGGGGAGTGCCGGTACCTGTAAAAGGCGCAAAAGGGAAGGTTCTTTATGTCTGGTTTGATGCTCCTATCGGATATATCTCTGCTACAAAAGAACTTACTCCTGACTGGGAAAAATACTGGAAAGATGAAGAGACAAAAATGGTTCATTTTATCGGAAAGGATAATATTGTCTTCCACTGTATTATATTTCCCGCGATGCTTAAAGCCGAAGGTAGCTTTATCCTGCCTGATAATGTCCCTGCCAATGAGTTCCTCAATCTTGAGAACGATAAGATTTCCACTTCCAGGAACTGGGCAGTATGGCTGCACGAATACCTGGCTGATTTCCCGGGGAAGCAGGATGTGCTCAGATATTCACTCTGCGCCAGCGCACCGGAAACAAAAGATAATGATTTCACCTGGAAAGAGTTCCAGGCACGCAATAATAACGAACTGGTCGCCATTCTGGGCAACTTCATAAACAGGACGCTTGTACTTACAACCAATTACTTTGACGGGAAAGTGCCGGAAAGAGGAAAGACAAATCCTGAAGATGAAGCTGTACTGAAAGAGATTCCTCAGATCAGGCAAAATGTTGAAACCAGCTTTGAAGCATACAGGTTCAGGGAAGCTCTCAGGGAGGCAATGAGTCTTGCAAGGCTCGGGAATAAATATCTGGCCGATGCAGAACCATGGAAGGTTGTTAAAACGGATCCTGAAAGGGTAAAGACAATAATTAATATTGCCTTGCAGATAACTGCTAACCTTACGATCATTCTTGAACCCTTTCTGCCTTTTTCCATGGAGAAATTGAGGAAATCAATTAATTCCGGACAGCTTAGATGGAGCGATGCTGGCAGGACTGATCTGCTTGCTCCGGGTCATCTTATAAACAAACCTGAATTGCTTTTTGAAAAAATAGGAGATGATGAAATAGCTAAACAGGTTGATAGACTCCATGCAACAAAAAAAACAAATGAAGAAGCTTCAATGAAAACAATGCCGGCTAAAGATCCTGTTTCTTTTGATGACTTTACGAAAATAGATATCCGGACAGCAACTGTCCTCGAAGCTGAAAAAGTTCCTAAAACAACCAAACTTCTTAAGCTAAAAATCGATACCGGGATTGATATACGTACCATTGTTTCGGGTATTGCAGAATATTATGAACCTGAAGCACTTGTTGGAAAACAGATAACGATTGTTGCCAACCTCGAAGCAAGGAAAATAAAGGGTATAGAATCAAAAGGAATGATTCTCATGGCTGAAGATAAGGATGGAAAGTTTGTTCTGGTTTCTCCGGCTGAGAAAGTCAGTAACGGTAGTATGATAAAGTAAGTCAACACCAACTCCTCCTTTCCGACAAGTCGGGAGTACTCCTCCTCCAGGAGGAGGAGAAAGTTGAATCAGTTAAATTTCTTTAAAAATTAATCTCAGATTTTTTTAATCCAGGTACCCGGGAATTTTTTTGAAATGCTGGTTACCCTGTCCATGGCAGAATTCAAATCTTTACATCTTACAGCACTAACCCTGTAAAAGTTATCGGGCGCATCAAGTATCTCAGGATTATATCCTTCTTTCCTTAACACATCTGCCTGGTTATATGCATTTTGCTTCAATTTAAAACTCCCCGTTATAAGACAGTAATGCATTTTTTCCTCAACTGCAGGGAGCACAGCTTCAGTAACCGGTGGAGTATTTTGCGTTGCTGCAACTTCAACAACCGAAGGTATTAAAGCAGCATTTTCGTCGACAGCTTTCCTGTTGTCTTCAAATTCAGCAGTTACCAGAGGATTCAATGTTGTGGATTCCACTTTGGATTTGAAGATATCCTTGCTGAAAGGTATAGCAACCATAACAGCAAGAACAGGTACAATTATAGCGGCTCTCCATAATATCTTTTTCATGGAGGCACGTTTCACAGGTTCTTTATTGATGTGCCTGCTGATTCGTTTCCGCACATCATACCCCTCAAGCGGAGGAAACTGGAAGGATTCAAGACCGTAAGAATCGAGGTGATAATTTATATTCCGGTCAGGTTCAAACTGAACGTTGCCTTCCTGGTTATATATAAAACTGCCTATATTATCAAATATGACCTTTTCTCCCTTTTCAAGTTTTTTCCGTAATGAAGCAACAAATTCATCCACCATGTTCCTGGCATCACCATAATTAATCTCAGAAGATCCGGAGATCCTTCCAACAAGGAGACCATCATTATGATTAAGGTTCCTGTTAAAGGAAATTTGC
>CAZLCF010000026.1:0-19256 GCA_964557905.1 uncultured Rikenellaceae bacterium
TTTACCTGTTAAAATACGTTTTGATATATTTGTGGGATCATTTATGGTAGATATGGTGGACTTTGAGGGTCTCGTATATCCGCTCGATATAAAAAAGAAATAGTATAACTCGGTAATAATTACTAAATTTATGGCAAGTACAGCAGATTTCAGGAATGGACTGGTCATTGAATTCAATAATGACCTTTATTCCATTGTGCAGTTTCAACATGTAAAACCCGGAAAAGGACCGGCATTTGTAAGAACAAAACTTAAGAACATCAAAACAGGAAGAGTAATTGACAACACATTCTCTTCAGGAACAAAAGTTAATGTGGCAAGGGTGGAAAGAAGTCCATACCAGTATCTCTACAAAGATGACCTGGGTTATTATTTTATGCACCTTGAAACATTTGAACAGATTCATGTTGAGGAGGCTGTGATTGATTATCCTGAATTTCTGATGGAAGGACAAAATGTTGAAGTTGTTGTGCATGCTGATACTGAAAATGTTCTGTCAGTTGAACTGCCCCAGTTTGTTGTGATGGAGGTTGTTTATTCAGAACTCGGCTTAAAAGGGGACACTGCAACAAATGCATACAAACAGGCAAAACTGGAAAACGGAAGTACAATTATGGTGCCTCTGTTCATTAACACAGGCGATAAAATAAGAATAGATACCTACAACCGGACATACATGGAACGGGTAAAGAGCTAGGTTCTGAAATGGAAAATAAAAAGATCCCGAATAACAGGCTTAAGATATCCAAATTTAAGCTGGATTCGTTGCTTGATATTACATTATCGATCAATGCAAACCTGCCGACTGAGGTCCTTCTTTCCAAATATGAATCAATTCTCAGAGAAAATCTCGGGATAGGCAAAATTCTCATCTTTAAACGTTCCGAGACATGGGAGTGTCTTCTCAACGGAGGATTCCCTAAAAGCTATGAGAAGATCAATGTAAAAGAACGCCTTTTGGGTTTTGATGATATCACCTATGTATCTTCTGACATGGATTTTGAGGCAGTCGATATCATTGTACCTGTCTTCAATAACAATGTTCATCTGGCCTTTCTCTTTATCGGTGATATTGAAGAAGAGGGAGAAGGAATGAGTCCGGTTCTCAAGCATCTGAATTTCATCCAGACAATTTCCAGTATCATAATTGTAGC
This sequence comes from uncultured Rikenellaceae bacterium, assembly GCA_964557905.1. Classification (GTDB taxonomy): domain Bacteria; phylum Bacteroidota; class Bacteroidia; order Bacteroidales; family VadinHA17; genus LD21. The sequence continues at coordinate 1,155 of CAZLCF010000026.1, forward strand.
CATTGAGAATATCCGGCTCCATAAGGAAAGCCTTCGCCAGGAAGCCCTGAAAAAGGAGCTTGAACTGGCCGCCAGGATGCAGAAGATGCTCATTCCAGATAACCGGCACATGCCCCAGAACCCAAAAATAATAGTGAATGGCTTCTATTATCCGCACTATGAGGTCGGTGGAGATTATTATGACTGCCTGAAGCTGTCAGAAACAAAAACAGGATTTTGTATCGCTGATGTTTCAGGCAAAGGGATCTCCGCCGCTATATTAATGTCAAATTTCCAGGCAAGCCTGCGAGCGCTGTTTACAGCCGAAATTGACCTGGAACTGCTTATCAATAAGCTCAATTCGATTATTGTCTCAAATGCAGCCGGTGAGAAATTCATTACTTTCTTTGTTGCCCGCTATGATCATAAAAACAAGGTGCTTGAATATGTAAATGCAGCACATAATCCTCCTGTGCTCTATAATACCTCATCCGGTGAGGTAGCTCATTTCAGTGCCTGTTGTGTCGGTATCGGGATGCTCGATGAGATCCCTGTTGTCAGGAAAACAGAGATCCCCATCAAAGGTTTTTCCAAGATAGTATGCTATACTGACGGGCTTTCGGAACTAAAAGGTGATGACGGGAAAGATATAGGGACAAAAGAGATCGTACGGCATATATCGAATAAAGAACCTGTAGAACAAAACATACAGGCTATGATAAAGTTCCTGGGAATCCCAGATACAAATCCATATCTTTTCGATGATGTTTCGATAATTGCTGCTGATCTCAGGTAGCGGTCAGATTACCCGTATCAGGAAATAGTTTTTCTTGCCCTTCTGAACAAGGAGATATTTTTTGTTAAGCAGCTGTTCCTCTCCTATTTTCATTTCAGGATTTTCAACTTTCACTTTATTGAGGCTTACTCCTCCTCCTTCTGTCATTCGCCTCAACTCTCCTTTTGACGTGAATACCTGTGTGTGCTCTGTACAAAGACCGGAAAAAGTCACCCCTTCTGTAAGAATTTCTTTCTTAATATCAAAGGATGGAACTCCTTCAAATACAGAGAGAAACATGCTTTCATTCATTCGCCTGAGAGAATCCGTAGTTCCTTTCCCGAACAGTATCTGTGATGCTTCGATAGCTGCTTCCAGCTCATCACGTGAATGAACCATGACTGTTACTTCTTCTGCAAGACGTCTTTGAAGTATCCGTTCATGTGGCGATTTCTTATGTTCTGATATCAGATTTTCTATTTCATTTTTTTCAAGAAGGGTAAATATCTTAATAAATTTAGCGGCATCTTCATCTGATACATTAAGCCAGAACTGATAAAAATGATATGGCGTGGTTTTTTCAGGATCGAGCCATACATTTCCTGCTTCAGTTTTTCCAAATTTTGAACCGTCCGATTTGGTAATAAGCGGGCACGTTAATGCGAAGGCCTCTCCTCCTGTCTTGCGGCGGATTAGTTCGGTACCGGTCACAATATTCCCCCATTGATCGGAACCGCCCATCTGTAGCCTGCATCCATACATATTATAAAGATGAAGGAAATCAGTTCCCTGTACAAGCTGATAAGAAAACTCCGTAAATGACATTCCCTCCCTGGCATCAGATTTCAGTCTTTTCTTCACCGAATCTTTAGCCATCATATAGTTGACCGTAATATGCTTCCCAATTTCGCGGATAAAGCCAAGGAAAGAGTATTCCTTCATCCAGTCGTAATTATTGACCATGATAGCCTTATTCTTTTTATCCGATTGAAAATCAAGAAATTTTGAAAGCTGTTTCTTTATTCCCTCCTGGTTTTTCAGGAGCGTTGCTTCGTCCAGAAGACATCTTTCCTCGGACCTTCCTGAAGGATCACCTATCATTCCGGTAGCTCCGCCAACAAGTGCAATTGGAACGTGCCCGGCACGCTGAAAGTGTACCAGAAGCATGACCTGCACCATATGGCCGATGTGCAGTGAATCGGCGGTCGGGTCAAATCCTATGTATCCTGTGATAATTTCTTTTTTCAGCAATTCTTCTGTTCCGGGCATGATATTGTGTATCATGCCCCTCCATTTCAGTTCTTCAATAAAATCCATAAATACCTTTTTTCAGAATTGCAAATATAGCAAAGTGGGTTAAATAGTGACCTCTTCCGGTTTCAGTTCTGGTTCCGGTACAGTTTCCGGTGTTTTTTTGAATCTGTCAAAACTCCTGAGGAAATCACCTTCTCCAATGATTGGGAACAGCGCCGGGGCAACGTCGGAAATCGGATTGTAGAACATTGACTCTTCAATCTTCTCTTTCGGGAGAAATGGTCTGCGTGCATCTATGGCATTCAGTATCACAAAGAAAACGCTCAGTATAAGCACTGATTTGAAAAATCCGAAAACAATGCCCAGAAGCCTGTTAAGAAAACCCAGTGAGATAGTATCAACTATTTTGTCGATCAATATACCTATGAAATTAATCAAAACGACAATTACTCCAAATGTTACCAGGAATGCAATTATACCGACATACTGCCCGGTCATATCAAACCATTCGTAGAGCTTCATGGCAGTGAAATTCGAGAATCTTATTGCACCCCATATTCCCAGTATCAGAGCAGCCAGTGATGCTACTTCTTTTACAAAGCCGTCAGTAAATCCTTTCACCAGTGAAATGCCGAGAATTATGATTATAATAAGATCGATCCAGTTCATTGTCTGCTTAATTGAAAGTTTCAAATATAGTCTATTTTTGAGAATTTTGAGGGTGGCTATATGGAGTAGAGGCTCAAAGGTACAATGGCTTGCCGTGAGCGCCCGCGTGCTGCTGTAGCTTCATGGGAGGCGCAAGCCCCAGTATCTAAAGACAATGATCGTGTCATATTTCTTTTTGATTATTATTAATTTACTTGTAATTTTGATGTTATGATTATCAATTAATTACCTAAAAATATTTTTAAGCATTCCGGCTGTTTCTGTTGAGTAAATTCTTAAAAAATGCCAATATGAACCTCAAAGTAAAGTTTACAGGTATTAACAGATATCTCAGCCTGATTTTTTTTCTCCTTATTGTACATCCGCTGATGGGTCAGCAACCTGGTTCAGTACCGGTTATAACCTTGGTTAATCCTTCTGCTGTTGATAGCCTGAATAATTCAGGCATAATCCTGGTGAGAGCGGAGATAATCTCTCAAACACCATTAATGTCATACAGAATAATGCTTAACGAATCAATATTTGCCGATGAGACTATAATTAAGCTTAACCAAAAAAACAGTATAACATATATTATTGATACTCGTGTCCCTGTAAAGGAAGGAACAAGTACTATTTATATTGAAGCAAAAAATGTATCGGGCACGGTAATATCAAAAAAACAATTTATCATATGCCAGAGTGAACCATTTGTGACATGGATACTACCTACATCTGTAAATTCGACAACAGAATCAGGAACGGTGAATATCAAAGCAGAGATAAAGACATCCCTTGATCTGCAAAAGGTCAGCTTAAATCTGAATGGTACTGTACTCGCCAGTGAACAAGGAGAAATTACTCGCCTTAATAATGATACATATATTTTTGAGAGAACGTTACAAAATATATTTTCAACAAAAAACACAGTTGTTATTACGGCAGCCAATATAAGAGGAAAAACAAATTCTACTCCAAGGAGCATCAGCTATTTTCCCGGCTCAAAACCTGTTATTACTATAATCGCCACAGATAGTCTTAATAATTCAGGCATAATCCTGGTGAGAGCGGAGATAATCTCCAAGAAACCATTACAGTCATACAGGATAATGCTTAATGAATCAATATTTGCCGATGAGACTATAATTAAGCTTAACCAAAAAGACAGTATAACATATATTATTGATGCTTATGTCCTGGTAAAGGAAGGAACGAGTATCATTTATATTGAAGCAAAAAATGCAGCGGGCACGGTAAGATCAAAAAAACAATTTATCATATGCCAGAGTGAACCATTTGTGACATGGATACTACCTACATCTGTAAATTCGACAACAGAATCAGGAACGGTGAATATCAAAGCAGAGATAAAGACATCCCTTGATCTGCAAAAGGTCAGCTTAAATCTGAATGGTACTGTACTCGCCAGTGAACAAGGAGAAATTACTCGCCTTAATAATGATACATATATTTTTGAGAGAACGTTACAAAATATATTTTCAACAAAAAATACTGTATTCATCACAGCAACCAACATAAGGGGAATGACCAGCTCCACTGAAAGGAGCATCAACTACTCTGGCTTAAAACCGGTTATTACAATAGCTGCCACAGATAGTGTTAATAACTCAGGCATTATCCCTTTCAGTGCAGAAATTGTCTCCCGCACTAAATTACTAGCTGTCAGGTTAATTCATAACGGAATAGTCATAGTGACTGAAACAACTAAAAATCCTGAGCAGAAAGACAGTATAACATTTATTGTAAAGAATCCTCTGCCTCTCAAAACAGGTTTTAACACCTTTTATCTTGAAGCTAAAAACACCTTTGGTACAACAAGTTCAGAAAAGCGAAATATTATTTGCAAGCCTGAACCTATAATCAGATGGATTTTACCTGCTTCTGCAAGTTCAACTGCAGGATCAGGGACTCTGAATGTCAAAGCCGAAATAATTACAAGCTTTGATCTGCTGAATGCCATTGTAAATCTCAATGGTACTCTATTAACCGGTCAAATAGAGGGGATTACCCGCGTGAATAATGATACATATATTTTAGAAAGGGCCGTATTGTTAAAAGCGGGAGAGAACAATATATCTATTACTGCCAATAATGCAAGAGGACCCGGTTATTCAACCAACTGCCATATCAGTTATGTTCCGGGTATCACAGCTGAAATTAAATGGATAGTGCCTGCTGACATAAACTCAGATACGCGTAAGCCTGAATTTCCTGTCTCGGCAACCATTAAAACGAAATCAGAAATAAAAAATACCCGCCTGTATCTCAACGGAACAGAATTAACACAAGGAGACAGGTCTAAGACAGTCCGGAAAAACGCAGAGGAATATCTTTACGAAAACACATTAATCCTGAAGCCGGGCGCCAATATGCTTGAATTGTCTGCAATAACCGATGCGGGTACTATCAGTTCTGAAAAACGAACAGTAACTTATACTGTTCTCGTTTTACCGGTTCTCGCATGGAAGAATCCGGTTTCAAACCAGTCAGAGGTGAACCAGGCTTCACTTGATATCAGGATGAACATCAGATCAGCCGAGGAACTGGATAATATTGCTGTTTACCTGAATGGTAAGGTGCTGGATAATGTAAGCTTATTAAACAGTATAAAAAAAGAAAATGAGGATTTTGTTTTAGGAAGTACAGTGGTCCTGAAACCGGGTGATAATTCTATCTATGTTGCCGCCCGTAATATTGCAGGCACGGTTACATCAGAAACACGTAATATCATATACACAGTCCCTTCGATGCCTGTAATTGCATGGGGAAATCCTGAGACAAGTGTTTCAAGCCAATCTGCATCCTCGGTCACCATCTCGGCAAACATCACCTCCACAACCGACCTGAAAGATCTGAAAATATACCATAATGGCAATCCGTTGCCCGGTACTCCTGCTGTCAGTACTATAGACAAACAACAGGGAGTATATCGTGTTGAAGGGACAATAAACCTTAATCAGGGAGAAAACAGGATATACATTGTTGCAGGGAACATGGCAGGAAATTCAACTTCTGAAACACGGTCAGTTAATTTTATGGCTCCATCGGCACCTGTTGTAGCCTGGTTGAAACCTTCAAGAGAATATACTGATATTAACCTGAACTCAGCACAGATAAAGGCAACAGTTAAATCATCTGATAAGCTGCAATCATTGTTTGTTTATGTTAACGGGGTTGGATCTGAGGAGATAAATCAGATCTCTTCTGCAGATTCACAGGGTGAACATACTTTTGAAAAAACAATCAATCTTCAGCCGGGAGAAAACAAGATCTATCTGTCAGCAACCAACAAAATTGGAACAACCAGGTCTGAAGATCGTTATCTTACTAATCCTCCGGCAAATCCGCCTGTTGTCAGTTGGGCTGTTCCGGCGGATCCAAATACCATTGTCAATTCGGAAGTGGTTGTTGTTGAGGCATGTATTAAATCTGCGACAGAGTTAAAATCCGCAAAAATATTAGTTAACGGCATTCAGCAGGCAAGTGAAATGATATTCCAGGCACCCATGGCCGGTGATTGCAACTACAGGCTGGCTAAATCAATTGTTCTAAAAGAGGGTGATAACAGTATATATATAATTGCTGATAATTTTGCAGGCAGTATAACTTCTGATAAGAGACTGATCAAGTTCCAGACAGGTATTGCCGAAAAGCGACTGGCGCTGGTAATAGGCAATGCTGATTACGGAAGTTCTATGATCCTGAAAAATCCTGTTAATGATGCAAATTCAATGGAAGGCACACTTAAAAGTCTGGGATTCGAGGTCATCAAGCGTCTAAATGCAACAAAAAGCGAAATGGAAAAAGCCGTTTGGGAGTTCAGCAAGAAACTGCCTGAATACAATGTTGCATTGTTTTATTATGCCGGACACGGGATACAGGTAGAAGGTGAGAACTACCTGATCCCGATAGATGCTATCTTAGAAGAAAAAACAGATTGTAAATTTCAAGCTATAGCGGTAAATTATATTGTAGATGAATTTGAAAAAGTCCCTGAAAATGTAAATATTGTAATTCTTGATGCTTGCAGAAGTAATCCATTCAGAAGCTGGGTCAGGGGAGGAGAACAGGGATTCCGCATGCTGAATACTGTTAGTGGAACTTTTGTTTCTTTTGCTACTTCAGAGGGAGCAACTGCTGCAGACGGAGAAGGACAAAATGGAACATTTACTGAGGAACTGGTAAAACAAATGGTAATTCCGCAGTCTATCTTCAACGTATTTGTCAATACCAGAAACCAGGTCATGAAGCGAACAAATAATGTACAACAACCAGAAGAAAGAAGTAAACTTACAGGAGATTTCTATTTTAAGAAATAGTTTCATTCCCCAGTAATATAATTACTTATAGCTTCTTCTCTCTCCCAATACGCACTCATGCTTTGATATCCATCTGATTTCATCCGATCCAGGTCTGATAAATCTCCTTGAGTAAGGGAATGTTACCTCCGGGCTCATCCTGATTTCAGCAAACATAAAGGCAGATAGCGGAAGGTAATGGATATAAAGTGCAATTATCCCGATATAAGGTTTTCCTCAGATCTTTCAAAATAAGTATTTGATTTTAATGGACATATTACGAATGCATAAAGGAACTATCCCCTTATTTTCTTTTGATTATTATTATTTTACTCGTAATTTTGATGTTATGATTACCAATTAATTATCTAGAAACTCAAATAGTATTCCGGGCGTTCGTGAAAAGTAAATTGTCTTTTAAAAATGTTAATATGAATATCAAACCCAAGTTTACCGGTATCATCAGGTTTTACAGCCTGATTTTTGTTATTCTTTTAGCTTATCCGCTGGCGGGTCAGCAGACTGGTTCAAAGCCGGTCATAACTCTTGTCAGCCCTTCCCCCACAGACAGTCTGAACAATTCAGGTGTAACCCTGGTCAGTGCGGAAATTGTCTCTTATTCTGCATTGCAGACATTCAGGATAATCCATAACGGGACAACTGTGGTGAATGAGACAGGTATGAAACCCGAAAAGAAAGATGATCACACATTTGTCATCGGCAGCCATGTTCCTCTTAAAAAAGGCCTGAATACTGTTTACGTTGAGGCAAAAAATCCGGCTGGCACAACAATTTCAGAAAGCCGTATTATAAACAGCCATCTTGAGCCTTTTATTACCTGGCTTTCCCCAGTATCGGATAACGCAAACATTGAGTCCGGGGTTGTGAACATTAAAGTTGAGATAAGGACTGGTTATGTACTTCAGAATTTAATTGCAAATATCAATGGAACTGAGTCTGTCAATGAAATAAAAGGGATTAAGACTCTTGATAATAATGTTTATGCTTTTGAAAAGGCCATACAGCTTAAACCGGGGAAGAACAGTATCTATCTGTCAGCAGACAATGGAAAAGGAGTAACCAGGTCAGTAATAAGAAATATGAACTTTGGTATCCCGCCAGTCATTACACTTGTAAGTCCGTCTTTTGCAGATAGCATTAATAATTCTGGTTTGGCGCTTGTAAAAGCTGAAATTGTCTCTAATTGTCCATTGCAGACATTCAGGATAATTCACAACGGAGTAACTGTAGTCAATGAGACCGGTATGAAGCCTGAACAAAAAGACAATGCAACATATGTTATAGGGAGTAATGTCCCTCTAATAAAAGGATTGAATACTGTTTATATTGAAGCAAAAAATGCCCTCGGTACAACTAATTCCGAAAAAAGAATTATTAACAGCCATTTTGAACCATTTATTACCTGGCTTTTACCAGCTTCTGACAATACAAATGCAAGGTCTGGGACGATAAAAATCAGGGCTGAAATAAAGACAATCTATCCATTGCAAAATCTGAAGATTAATTTAAATGGTTCCTTGTCTGCCGATGAAAAAACAGGAATAACTACTCTTAATAATGATACATTTGTCTTTGAAAAAACGATACAGCTTAAGCCCGGTAAAAACATCATTTATTTATCAGCTGGTAATGTAAAAGGGGCAAATAAGTCGGTGGTAAGAACAATCAATTTTGGTTCCGCACCTGTCATTTCCATGATCACTCCTTCTTCCGGGGATAGTCTTAATAGTTCAGGCATCAGTCTTGTCCGTGCGGAAATTGTCTCTTATACTGCATTACAGACATTCAGGATAATTCATAACGGGATACCAGTCGTCACTGAAAGTGCTATGAAGCCGGAACAGAAAGACAGTATAACGTATGTCATCGGGAGTAATGTTCCTCTTGTCAAAGGTCTGAATACTTTTTATATTGAGGCAAAAAATGCTCTGGGGACGGCAAGTTCAGAAAAATGCACTATTTACAGCCAGAGTGAACCATTTGTTACTTGGCTTTCCCCGGAATCAGAAAGCTCAACGACAGAATCCGGAACAGTGATTATCAAAGCAGAGATAAAGACATTCCTTGATTTGCAGAATGTCAGTCTGAATCTCAATGGTACTGTATTAGCCAGTAAACAGGATGAAATAACGCGGGTGAATGATGACACATATATTTTTGAAAGAACTTTGCAGAATGTATTATCAACAAAAAATACGGTGTTCATCACAGCATCCAATATAAGGGGAATGACCAGCTCTGCCGAAAGGAGCATTAACTACTCTGGCTTAAAACCGGTTATTATTATTGCCGCAACCGACAGTCTAAATAATTCAGGGATTATACTCTTTAGTGCAGAGATTGTTTCCCGCACCAAACTGCAGGCTATCAGGATAATTCATAACGGGATCGTTCTTGCAAGCGAATCGGCGAAAATTCCTGAGCAGAAGGACAGTATCACATATATCTTAAAAAGCCTTATCCCCCTTAAAGCCGGACAGAACACCTTTTACATTGAGGCTAAAAACACCATTGGCACAGCAAGTTCGGAAAGACGCAATATAATTTGTAAGCCGGAGCCTATAATCAAGTGGATTTCTCCAGCTTCCGCGAACTCGACAGAGCCATCAGGAACGCTGAATATCAAAGCAGAGATAACTACAAGCTTTGATCTTCTGAATACCAGTGTAAATCTCAATGGTACAGTACTAGCCGATCAGAAAGATGGAATCACCCGTGTGGATAATGACAAATATATTTTTGAAAGAACTCTTCCCCTGAAACCGGGAGAAAACAACATTATTCTTGTTGCCGGTAATGCAAGAGGAACGGGCTATTCGTTCAAGCGAAATATCAATTATGTGCCGGGAGTCATTTCCGAAATAAAATGGATAACACCGGTTAACGAAAACTCAGATACCCGCAGACCTGAATTCCCTGTATCAGCAAGCATTAAAACAAAATCGGAAATCAGAAATACGCACTTGTATCTCAACGGAACAGAATTAACACAAGGAGACAGGTCTAAGACAGTCCGGAAAAACGCAGAGGAATATCTTTACGAAAACACATTAATCCTGAAGCCGGGCGCCAATATGCTTGAATTGTCTGCAATAACCGATGCGGGTACTATCAGTTCTGAAAAACGAACAGTAACTTATACTGTTCTCGTTTTACCGGTTCTCGCATGGAAGAATCCGGTTTCAAACCAGTCAGAGGTGAACCAGGCTTCACTTGATATCAGGATGAACATCAGATCAGCCGAGGAACTGGATAATATTGCTGTTTACCTGAATGGTAAGGTGCTGGATAATGTAAGCTTATTAAACAGTATAAAAAAAGAAAATGAGGATTTTGTTTTAGGAAGTACAGTGGTCCTGAAACCGGGTGATAATTCTATCTATGTTGCCGCCCGTAATATTGCAGGCACGGTTACATCAGAAACACGTAATATCATATACACAGTCCCTTCGATGCCTGTAATTGCATGGGGAAATCCTGAGACAAGTGTTTCAAGCCAATCTGCATCCTCGGTCACCATCTCGGCAAACATCACCTCCACAACCGACCTGAAAGATCTGAAAATATACCATAATGGCAATCCGTTGCCCGGTACTCCTGCTGTCAGTACTATAGACAAACAACAGGGAGTATATCGTGTTGAAGGGACAATAAACCTTAATCAGGGAGAAAACAGGATATACATTGTTGCAGGGAACATGGCAGGAAATTCAACTTCTGAAACACGGTCAGTTAATTTTATGGCTCCATCGGCACCTGTTGTAGCCTGGTTGAAACCTTCAAGAGAATATACTGATATTAACCTGAACTCAGCACAGATAAAGGCAACAGTTAAATCATCTGATAAGCTGCAATCATTGTTTGTTTATGTTAACGGGGTTGGATCTGAGGAGATAAATCAGATCTCTTCTGCAGATTCACAGGGTGAACATACTTTTGAAAAAACAATCAATCTTCAGCCGGGAGAAAACAATCTTTACCTTGTAGCTACGAATGAAAGAGGAACCACGAGATCCGAAACCCGCTATCTGACCAATCCGCCGGCAAATCCGCCTGTTGTCAGTTGGGTCACTCCTAGTACCAATATCATAGTTAATTCGGATATTATTGTTATTGAAGCATGTATTAAATCTTCAACAGAGCTTAAAGAAGCACAGATCTATGTAAATGGTGTTCAGTGGGCAAGCCAAACTATATTTCAAACTCCCCAATCCGGTGAATGTAACTACAGACTGACCAAACCAGTTCTTCTTAAAGACGGGGATAACACAGTTATTATAAATGCAACAAATTTTGCAGGCACCGAAATGTCTGACCGGAGACTTATCAGGTTTCAGACAGGTATAGCGGATAAACGTCTGGCACTGATAATAGGCAATTCTGACTATGGAAGTTCAATGGTACTGAAGAATCCTGTTAACGATGCAAATCTGATGGAAGGCACACTCAAAAGCCTGGGATTTGAGGTTATCAAGCGTATTAACGCAACAAAAAATGACATACTGGAAGCTGTCAGGGACTTCAGTAAGAAACTTACTGAATATAATGTGGCATTATTCTATTATGCAGGTCACGGTGTACAGGTGGAAGGTGAGAATTATCTTATACCGATAGATGCTGTTTTAAATGAACAAACTGATTGCAAATGGGAAGCAATACCCGTGAATTTTATTGTGGAAGAATTTGAAAAGGTCCCTGAGAATATCAATATTGTAATACTTGATGCCTGCAGGAATAATCCGTACAAAAGCTGGGTAAGAGGAGGGGCAGAGGGATTTCGTGCGTTGAATGCAGTGACCGGAACCATTGTTTCTTATGCAACATCGGAAAATTCAACCGCTGCAGACGGCAGTGGTGTAAACGGAACTTATACTGAGGAATTGGCAAAACAAATGGTTATTCCGCAATCTATCTCCAATGTGTTTATTAATACCAGGAGACAGGTCATGCTTCGAACCAACAATACACAGCGGCCGCAGGAGTGGAATATGCTTACAGGAGATTTCTTTTTTAAGAAATAGGCAAAGATAATTTAACTCAGGTTAACATCCTTTCAGTGCTTTTGAATCCCGGATTTGTAAAGCAAAAAAAAAGATATATTTTTGCCACCCTAATGGCCCCATAGTTCAATGGATAGAACGGAGGTTTCCTAAACCTTAAATTCAGGTTCGATTCCTGGTGGGGCTACTAATAATGTCTTGCTTTCTTATTGTCTTGTTGTCCTGCAGTCAAAATAATTGTTGACTTTAAAGACTTTATAAACTTTTGACTTTACAAGCTTATTTCTTTACACAATACAGTTTCTCAACTCCTTTGAATATATAAGCACTTTTAGTTATCGCTACTGATGCCCAGAACTTGTCATCAAGCCTGTTCTCCGATAACAATTCAAATTTTTCGCCTGCTCTGAATGAACGCGTAACACCTTTTTCATCTAAAAACCAGATCTTATCATTATAGGCCCATGGTGATGCCCATACCCCGGCTGTACCACTCACCCTTTCCTTGTAAACAACCTCTCCTTTAAGTGAATTCAGGCAGAGGATCTCACCGCCCCTGCTGGCTATAATATAAATAAGACCATTATATAAAAGCGGGGAAGCATTACCTATACCGGCATCCGGATATATCCATGCAATTCCTTCGCCCGACATTTCGCCTTTTTTTGGTGTTATATCGCCTTCAGCACCTGCTTTGACAGCAAACAAAAATCCCTTAATTTCCCTGCCGCCGGGATTTCCTAAATATAGTTTTTCCAGGTCTCCTACAGGGGAAGGAATGGTCTGTTCACCTCCAATCTTCAGTTCCCAATATAATTTGCCTGTCTCCGGATCATAAGAACGTGCTGTTTTGCCGGTAGTAATCAGTTCGGTCCTGATTTTGTTTTTCCATATTATAGGAGAACTGTAACTGGTTTTTTCATCGCGTTGAATTCTCCATTTTTCATCACCTGTTTTTGTATCCAGTGCAACAATAAATGAGTTTACCTCATTATCGACCTGTATATAAAGAATATTCTTGTATATAACAGGTGATGATCCTGTTCCCCATCCTGACTGGGTTTTATAAACACCCAGATCCTTTTGCCATAAAAGCTTGCCGTTCATATCATAACAGAAGAATCCAATCGGCCCGAAATATGCAAAGATCCTTTTCCCATCAGTCACCGGAGTTTCAGATGCATAGGTATTTCCCGGTTGTTTACTGATTTTTGGAACGCCTTCATATGCAGCCTGTTTCCATAATTCTTTTCCCGTATTGAGGTCAATGCATGTTACTTCCCAGCGATAAATTTCCTGAAGGTAGCTGGTGTCAATCTGTTCCGGGCCCGGACCAGGCTGCGGACCCTGACCTGGCTGTGGCATTTGACCTAGCTGAGAACCTTGTCCCGGCTGTTGCATCTGACCGGGTTGTGGCATTTGTCCTGGCTGCGGTTCTTCACCTTCAGGCGGCGGGCCTTCCATAGGATCTCTTTCCGGAACCGTATTCATTTTAACAGGAAATGTTAATGCAATGAAAACCTTATCACCCCATACTATCGGGGATGACCATCCCAGACCATCCATTTTATAGGACCATGCAACATTCTTATCATTTCCCCATTCTTCCGGAAGGTTTTTGGCTGCGGATAACATATTGCTTTCCGTTCCCCTGAATTGCGGCCAGTTTTGCTTACATGACGAAAAGACCAGAACTGAAATTATCCCAAAAAGAATAATAAATATATACCCGGATCGTTGCTTCATAACGGTAAAAATTTAGTTAACTGCTTGTATAAATTGATCGGTAAAAATAAGGATTTTTTGTTTAAAAGTTATTATCCAAAAAATAACGTCTGTCTGTGAAGCTAATCCGGGTCGGGATTCATTGTTTAGGCTATCTGATACAGATTTTATAACTTAGTCTGATTAATAAAATACTTTTTGATATGAAATCAAATGAAGAAAAAGCAATACAATCTTTCAGGGCAGGATTGAACTGTGCACAGTCTGTTGTGACAGCATATTCAAACGATTTAGGCTTTGATAATGACCTGGCAGAGAGGATCTCTTGCGGATTTGGCGGAGGTATGGGAAGGCTCCAGGAAACATGCGGAGCGGCAACCGGAGCTTTCATGGTACTGGGAATCCATTACTGTAAACAGTATGCCGACAATAAAGACAGAAAAGAAGCGACTTATTCCGCAATACAGAAATTCGCTGACAAATTTAAAGCTCTGCATGGTACATTAAATTGCAAATCATTACTGAACTGTGATCTGAGAACGGAAGAAGGTCATCGGTATTTAAAAGATAACAAGCTCAGTGAGACCGTATGTGAAAAATGCATTGCAGATGCAATCAGAATTGTGGCTGAATTAACCTCAGAGTAACTGATCCTGGATCTAAAATCCAAACCATATGTTCAAAATTCACAATGTAGACGGTAAAAAAATTGCCGAACTGACCGATGAAAACCTTATGATAATTGAGGTACAGGATGCACTTGATCTTATGGCTGATTTAGGATCACAGGGATGCAGCAGGATAATCATCTATGAAAGAAATCTTAATAAGGATTTTTTCGATCTTAAAACCAGATTCGCAGGGGAGATCCTGCAGAAATTCTCAAACTATCATTTCAAACTGGCAATTATCGGTGATTTTTCAAAATACACAAGCAAAAGCCTGGGAGATTTCATCCGCGAATCTAACAGGGGGAATATGATATTCTTTGCAGAAGATCTTCAGTCGGTTTTGCTTAAATTAGGAAAATAAGACCGCTTCATTAATTAGGCCAGTGCTGAAACTGGTAAAACAATTCATCTAACCTGCTTCCCTCATCAGGAGGATGTCATGCCTTGTCTGGAAGGTGCTTCTTTTCAGCAAATCTCTATTTAACCGGTCCCGGATTGCACAAGATTGGCAGGAATTTTGTGCAGATTCAATGATCTGACCCGAATACAAAAGTATATTTTAAGAATATTATCCTGAATAAACCCTAAAAACTCAAAAAAATGAAAACAATTATTTGTAAACAGCTTTCAGTTATTGGATTATTGCTGATTGTGGCTTCCTGCCAGGAATTCTACGGCCAGGATTCCATAGGGCAAAAATCACAGATGCTTGACCTTAAACTGCAGCTTCTCGATTCAAAGCTTGATCTGCTTGATACAAAGATCAAGCTGTGGGAAGCAAAGCCGAAAGAACTTGACATCAGGCTGAATGAAATCGACAGCAAAGTAAATTCCATGGATTTTGATCCTCAGACGGTAACAAGGAAGATCAATGAAATGGATTCATTAATGAAGATAACCCGCACGGAGGCTATACCTGTCGAAATCCTGCCACAAACTGTTATTGCAGATAAACCTTTATTTATTGCTGAATATAAATCTGCAATCATGTTAGATCCTGTCCGGCTCATGGAAGGAACCTTTTACCTGTCATACGAAAGGATCCTGACACCATCACTTTCCTTCAGTATCGGCGGGATGGCTACTTATTCAACCAACCAGGGAATATCAAATTACTATTTCTCAAACCAGAGCTTTGCATTCCTGGATGCTGCAACTAACGAATATCGTACATATCAGGGTGAAGTGATTTCCGGCGGAGGCTTAAATGTCCAGTTCCGGAATTACCTGATGGCAAACCATCCCGGAAGGAAAAAAGCACCGCTTGGACTATATGCTGCACCCCAGTTTATGTACAGGAGAATATCAATAAAAGGGAACCACCCGGAGTATGTTGAAGTTGAAACAGATGTGTGGGAATGGCAGGATAAGGAGATAACACAGCATTTGAATATTTATGTCGGAGGCGTTATTCTCGGATATAAATTGTCTCTTTTCAATACGCTGGCTATTGACATCTTTGCCGGAGGCAATATTAAACTGAGCGGGTACACCAATGAGGAGAACTTTACTAAATACAAAGACTGGTTTAATATTGATTTCTCAGGTGTTTCCCCTGTTGCAGGGATTGCCATCGGGATCCTTAAATGATCTTAATACTTTCTCTTTAACCAGGATTCCGGCACAGGAACAATGCAGATATTCATTGATCTGTTATCATCAGACAGCATTGCGGATTGTATTTCGATTCTTGTTCCGTCAGGGCTGAAGGTCGGATGAGGATGGTCATATGCTCTTGTTTTATGCCCGGTCGATAATAACATCATTTCTCCGGTGTGCCTGTCTATAAGATAAATACTTCGTGAAAAATCATCACCGGCAGCCCAGCGGCCGTCAGATGAGCCGTTTACATGCCAGAGTCCGCTTCCCGACGAAGTTTGGCCGGCAATGATCATTTCCCGTGTTTTCAGGTTTACAATTCCCAGGCCTGTGGGTTTCTCGCGTGTACCAGAAGGACCCCAACCGGCTTCCTGCCCGGGATTAGCCGGATCGGCAGGTTGAACGGGAAATCCTATCTTTCTGTGACCCATTATAGCAATCGCTACTTCATCTTTAGATATTATCGCTTCGTGAGTTACCCATTCATATTCCGATTCAGGATACAGAGGACGGAGTCCGGTGCCATCGGCCATTACTGTCCAGGTCCTCTGGGGAGCTTTCCCTCCTGTTTCCCAGCAAAAGACTATTTCGCCCGGAACCCATGGATTTGCCTGTATATGACCTACCTGGAAAGGAACTGCAATGATGAATTTCGTTTGTCCGGTTCTCAGATCCATGCTTCCAATTCCTGAGGGTCCTGCTCCCATATTTCTTGGTCCGAAATTTCCTTCGATCTTTGTTCCTTCGGGAAGATGTTTTGCAGATTCCTCCTTCCCTGCCCTGAAATAAACTACTTCTTCATCAGCATCCAGCGCCATATCACCGCCGGCTCCCATTTCAGCCGGTGTGGTGCCGCATATCCTCTGATATTCATCTGGCTGCTTAAGAGTGCCGGCTTCGCTGTCTCTGAAGAGTTTTGCCAGGTCAACTTCAATTACCTGTACCGGTCCACCTCGCATAGGGCCAAATGGTCCTTGCCCGGGGTTTTCCATACGCATGAAATATAGTTTCATTGATTTCCGGGCCACATTGAGCATTCCGAAATAGCCTCCTTCACTCACCTGCACAATGTCACCAGTTTTTTCATTTACTGCCATTGCTTCTCCTTTCACCCTGTTTGACCTGAATATCACCCAGTTCCCGTCCGCAGTCCATTGATTATGAGTCTGATATATCTTAGAGTCTCCTGCCGGTTTGCTGGTAAGGAATGTCAATTCGGTGCCTGTAACAGGATCTGTGACAATCTTCTTTTCGGATGGAAATCGGGTGCCGATTTGTGCTGTGACAGAGAAAATTGTCTGAAATAAGATCAGGCAGCAAATAATAAATCGCGTGATAATTTTCATAACCGTTGCACCATATTTATTACACCAGTTTCTTATACTTGATTCTCACCGGAGTTGCGTCAGCAACACGCTTTCTAAAATTCTCCTCATAGTCAGAATAATTACCTTCAAACCATACCACTTTTGAATTACCTTCAAATGCCAGCATGTGTGTTGTCACCCTGTCAAGGAACCACCTGTCGTGTGATATTATGACAGCACAACCTGCAAAGTTTTCAAGGCCTTCTTCAAGAGCCCGTAAAGTATTGACATCTATATCGTTTGTCGGTTCGTCAAGCAGGAGCACATTGGCTCCCGATTTCAGGGTGAGAGCCAGGTGAAGTCTGTTCCTTTCCCCTCCTGAAAGAACACCGCATTTCTTTTCCTGGTCGGCGCCTGTAAAATTGAATCTGGCAACATATGCTCTTGCATTAATGAGCCGGTTCCCTACCATTATATCATTCTGTCCTCCGGAAATAATTTCATAGACGGATTTGGAGGGATCTATCGCAGAATGAGCCTGGTCGACATAGCCGAGCGATACAGTTTCCCCGATCTCAAATATTCCTTTTGTCGCATCTTCCTGATTCATTATCATCCTGAAAAGTGTTGTCTTTCCGGCGCCATTTGCACCTATAACTCCAATAATTCCGTTCGGAGGAAGGATGAAATCAAGCTCTTCAAAAAGCAGCTTATCGCCAAACGATTTGGCGACATGTGATGCTTTTATCACCTTATCGCCAAGTCTTGGACCATTAGGGATGAATATTTCGAGTTTTTCTTCTT
>CAZLCF010000027.1:0-19088 GCA_964557905.1 uncultured Rikenellaceae bacterium
TTATTGTCAATCTATATGGAATATGGTGCTTCTCAGAAGGTTTTAATCTTTGACTTATTTTACTCCTAATGTCAAACTCTAATAGTAATAATCTTATTCCTTCAACAAGTTTCAGAGAAACTGAAGCATATTCAATTTCATACCTATCCTTATTTATCCATGCGTCAGTTGAAAATAATGCTCGTAAAAACTCTTTTTTTGTTTCTCTATCCGCTCCGAATATAACTTTTGGTATTTCAACAGTATGTGCTTTATCATCACCATACGCTTTTATATATGAATATATCTGTTCAAATATTGTATAATTATTTGAAGTTAATATTGTACAATCCGTTCTAGGATCAACATAGCTACTAATCGGTTTTCTAAAATAGCCTGTAAAATCTTCTCTAAATTGTCTAAGATTGCTTTCTTCTTTATTAAAAAATTGAACTCGCCCAACAGTCTGTAACCATCTATGAATCTTCTCTTTTCCAGTTTTTTTTGAAACATATTTTTTATGTCTAGCTGCATTTCCATTATAATACAATGTCCCATCTCCAACAATGAATCCTAACAATCTTGCTAATTTTTTATCTAATGGAATTCCATATTCAGGATAATCCATAGGCATCAATAATCTATCTCCAATATTTAGATTCTTAACTTCTATCCATTCTCCCCTAACTTTTCTTCCCTTATCCCCCCTGCTATGTAACTTTGTTTTACGAGTTTTAATTCTAAATAATCTATGTTCTTCTGTTAATTTTAAACTATGTCCATCTTTGAATCGAATTATTAACACTGGTTTTTGTTCATATTTAAATTTTTGAACAATCGGTCTTACAAGAAAATATCTACGGCTTGTTGACATAGCATAAGTTATTATTCTTTCTCCAATTTCTATATCTTCTATTGATTTGTATCCACTTTCTGTTAAAATTAAAGTATTTTTAGCAAGGCAGCGAGTCGATCCCTTTACCTCAATTCTGATATCCTCCGGAGGCCTTCTTGTAACTTTATGGTGCAAACTCCTGATGAAATCAACGGTCAAATCAGTAGATAGAGCCTTCCTTAGACTTTCCTGCGCTTGGGCCTCCATCTTCAAAAGCCTGGCGTTAAGCGGCTCCTCCTCGAACTTCCAGATAGGCCTGCCCTCGCTATTCGTCAGCGGGGGAACAAACAAATCTGCCGGGAACACTTCTCGATTCATCATTAAAATCCAGTTTGCAATTACACTCTAACTCATTGCATGTGCAGTTTGCGGTTGCTATGAGATTGAACAGCTCTTCTGGGTTGGTCGAAACCCAAAACGCTAAGAAAAGCCCTATCACCGTCGTAACCGCCATCAATATTGTAAATGCTTTTAGTTCATCCACTCTTAGCCACCCCCATCCAGTTCGGCATATCGCCGCCGGACATCGGCTCGCTTATCCGGTATTCCATCGAGTAGTCATATATCACATAACAGACCGCATCCATTATAGTCTCATAGGATTCCAGCAAAAGCCTAGCCATGTCCATGATCCTGATATTCCGGTTTTCAATCATAATCGGGTTTCCCTTGTTGTCCGTCCCCTGATATTCCTCATACCATTTCTCCGGCGGGGTGGTGGCGACTATGACTTCGACCAACGCAAGATACTTCTTCAATTCCTTATGCGTGTTGTTCCTTATAAATTTCAATTCCTCCAGATATTTGTCATTCTGTGCGGTATTCGCACCTTCTTTGGCTTTTGTTCTCTTGTCAGCCTTCACTATGGCCATCGCAAGCGAAAGGCTAGGGGAGAAAAAAGCCCCTTTCGGCTGATTTCTTAACAACTCGAAGAAGATGACCGCCCAGTGTGTAATGGGTTGAATTATTTTTGGATACCCCCCACCTTTGCCTTCATCTGTTTTTCAAACTCTTTTTCTGTGATTTTACCTTTCCTTAAACTATTCCAGAGATTTATGATTTCGCTGGTCTTGTTTGTCATAATTTTACTAATTTATAGGTTCTTATTTAAAAATACAATTTCATTTAGTTTTTATAGAAGGAATCGTTAAATATACTCATGTTTCCGCATTATTTCAGGCAGACCTCAAAACAGAACCAGATTTGCCTACCAGTAGAATACCTGAAAAAAATCGGTGCAGGGGCAAAGACTACCTTCAAAATCCGGTGCGTTCCTTCAAGAAAACAGATCATCCTCGAATTGCCATGACCGAAATACAGAAAGTCGAACTTAAGAATGGCCAGGAGATGAATTACCAGAAGCAGACCGACGGGAGACACGTTTTCTTCAAAGAGGCGATGTTCATGTCCCGTTTCACGTTCTTCCTGATAATCTTCATACTGGTTTTCAGCATAATGGCAAACATCTACCTTGGATCGCTGATAACAGACTCTGGCAACAGGATACTGACGGCCTTAAAAGTAGTCTATGCAGAAAATCATGCGGTAATAACAGGAACAGGCCAGAATACCCTAAGTCCGACAATCCCGCCTCCTTAGCGTTTTTATCCCCTAAACCTCTAAATTAAAGTAGTTAACGGTCGTGTTCACACTAAGGCTTTCCCTATGATGAAACGGAGCTTTATAATATTCGGGCTTTTGGCCCTGACATTCCTAGGCTCATCCGTCTCTGCAACAACTTGCACTAGAGACTGGGATTGCGGTGCTGGACTTTTTTGTGATGAAAACAATGCCACTTCTTATGGTTTCGCACAATGTTCAACTCCCCCCACGACAGCCTGCAATGGAACATCCATCTCCTGTACTTATCCCGTTGATACTCCTTGCCGACATATAGGAACCGGCCAATGCTCCCAATCCAATGTTTGTGTGGCAAGTTCATCAATCGGCAATCCCTGTCTTTTAGACCAAGATTGCGGGACTGGGAATACCTGTATCTATCATACTTGTACTAGCGGTTCAATAGATGTCAGTTGTACTTCTAACAGCCAATGCGGGGCTTTTCAAACATGCGGTGCGGCATCCGGTTCCACTGGCTATTGTCGGGCGCAAGCAAATCTCGGCGGTCAATGCCGGAGCAATTCTGATTGCTTTAGTTCGGCTGCAACAATATTAAGCACTCTTGTATGCGAGAATAACATCTGCGTTGGATGTCCCTCAGATGGTGGGTATGAAGGAAATTCGCCGACTTATCCATCATACGCGGATTGGTTTAAGACTCCCATAGGCTCCGGCTATTACTGTAATATAACTCATCAATCAAAATGTAGCCTTACAAATTTCTATCCGACTTATGCCGAAACAATCAGTCAAGTAGCCCCAGAGATTTTGCCAAAACGAGGGGAAAACGATCCATGCGCATCTTCTGCCTGTTGTGCCAACAATAACTGCGTGAATGGGAAATGCGTAGGAGCCAGCGGCGGTATCAATGCCCCCTCGACAGAATTACAACAAATACTATGCTCTGACAGTTATGCCTCATTAGCGACACACTTCCTTGATACAGACACTATTCCCGCAACTTGGAATTACATAAACATAACTCCTTTAAGGGTTCTTCTGAATATATCCGACTTATACGGGATAAGAAGCGGGTATAGCACTTCCACTAGCACTATATATAACTGGTGGAAAAAGGATAGCACTCCAGGTTATGATCCTACCATGATAGCTTACTTATATTCAAACTCAACAGGTGATATATGCTATATCCACCAACGGGCCACATCAATCATAGCAAAATGTTTTGATGCTTGTCTGGCCCCTGGATTAGCATACAACCTATCAACAACATCTACCTTCAAAAATACGATATGCCTTAGTAACGCTAATTGTCTGAATAGCAATCTCCCAGACATACATTGTCACGATAGCGAGATGTTTATCGGGTCGGTAATAACTTCATCAACCTATAACGCATTCGGGATAAATGCGGTGAAATATTTCACTTCCACATCGACGATAATAGACAGTGCATTTGAAATGGGCGGGTGGAGTCTGGGATTATATCAAAAACTCGGTGGCACATGGACTAATAAAATGACTACTATACCAGAAGGTTATGCTGCTGGAACATGGGCTTACAAGCCGCTCTATTTCACGAGTTATCTTGATAAGACAACAACGGCGAACCTCGGGCTACAGCCGGTATTGGAACGGACGGCCCCGACATATCTAACAGCAGTCGGAACTGGTCTTACTTCCTATCTGATAGGGACGGATCTAGCCGAAGTCTTTTGCTGTAATAATGATACCGATTGTATAGCACAATATGGTGATGGTTATAAATGCAATATAGACACCCATATTTGTTATATATCCAGTACAGGCGAAAAAACCGCTATATTGATCCCATATTCCTTAGATGGGCAATTCTCATCAGGGATATTCTGCCCCAATGCAAGTGCCATATTCAGCGTGAGCATGTTTGAAGCACAAACAATTTTTAAAGTCTTAATGCCGATACATCCATCAGGAACGATAACTGTCAGCGTAACTGGCGGCGGATCGGTAAACCCATCATCCTGCTCCGCTGCGTCGAATCCCTGTAACTTTGTTTATACTTCAAGAGGGATTGCGGGAACGGATTATATAGACATAAGCTATTCCGGCGATGCCAATTACGGGCCTGTCAATATAAAGATAAAAACGACTATCCAAACGGCCTGCAAGTGGGTAAAGGTATTAGTGTACGGCAAGGATACCCAATTAACCATTCCTTATGTCTCAATCCATGTACTGACAAACAAGCCGCAGACAGTAACAACCGATTTTCAGGGATATTACGCGTTTGGCGGGTTATACCCAAACATAGACTTTAATCTGACTTTGACAAAGACTGGATATGACACAATAGCTTATTCATTAGATAATGCCACTGATTTCAACAAGCAGGTTTCGCTGTATATGTATCCGCCCACAAACGTAATAAACCAACCTAGCAATGCCTTACCGACGACCCCGCCATCTGATGTCGGGGAAGTAACCACCGGGTTCCTGAAGATAGCCTTTGCCTTCTTCACATGGCCCTTCGCCTGGATCATAATGATAATAACATTCCTAATAGGCTTAATAGTAGTCAGGAGCTTATTATTGGGGGCGTTAGGATGAACCAAAAAAAAACCTTGCCATTGTGTTTTTATTACTCGCCCTGGCTACAGTAGCCTCTGCCGATAAACTATCCGTAAAAGACAAGGAGATTTCTTGGGAGTCCCCTAAGTACGCGACCTGCGACATTGACGGGTCCTGTTACATAGACTTTAACTTCACCAACGACTACGACAAACCCCTCTCGTTCAAGGAGAGCGAGATGAGCGCAGTCAGCATATCCGCCCCATTTCTTCTTTCTTCCGTGGAAATGCAATATGGCGTTAACACGACAAGAACCAAGCCCGTCTATTCCTGGGTGAATGGCATTTATAAATGCGAGGACAGCATAGGGATGTGGGTTTATACCGACGAGTGGTTTAACGGGAACACGACATATCACCGCTATTATTGTTACGCAGAAAATAAGGATGAAAAAAACAAGACTGTTGACATCTTATTCAACCGGTCCTATGACAAATACGACAACGAGATGCAGGAGTTCTTTTACAGCGATTACAACCAGACAGGCACGGAAACCTATTACGAAATTGTTTATACTAGCGGCTCGAAAGAAGAGACAAAATCCATCGGCAAAGCTGAAAGGAAGTTGTACCGTTTAAACTTCAAAGTCCCCGTGCCATCGGCTGGCGAGTTTGACATCACGCTATGCTATACCAAGGATGACTTTAAGGAGTGTAGCACATTAGACCCGTACTGGGAAGCTGGAAATAGTTTATATCGCAGACAGCAGTTCAACATGACGCAGACCACGCTTGTCTATCCGGCAAACGCCTCCTCGACCGTCTATCTCCACAACGGCTCGGTGATGCTCTATGGTAGGAACTGCTCGGTTGGCACGGACAAGTCGCTCTATTGGTATTATAATTCCACCTCTGCCATAGCGGGGCTTTACAATGCGACGAACTCAAAATGCTTTTGGTTCTCGACCTACCCGAAGCAGATAGACACATGGGTGAACCTGACGAACCTGACCGAGTATTATTCCCTTGACGAGCAGAGTGGGACGGCGACCTATGATTCCAGTAGCAACAACAAGGACGGGACTATCACTGGAGATGGGGTCCAGTTCAGGAACGGTCAGGTATACAAGTCCTACTATCTCTCCGGGACTGACGACTACATCAACATACCCACACTCTCTCTTGGGACGAAGCACACGATAATCGCTTGGATAAACTCCTCGAATTTTTACTCTAATGGACTAATTATCGCGGGAGCGAGTAATTATTTTGCTGGGTGGTTCACAGTGGGGAATATAGGATACAGGACGGCGGGGGGTGGTGGTGTGTATGCGACTCATGGAATGGCAAACAACACATGGAATCAGATAGCCATAGTGAGGATGAACAACGCAACTGTCAAATTCTATGTGAATGGGGTTCTGAAAGGTTCACCCGCTTTAGATAACAACAACGCACTCACGGTCTCTACCATCGGCGCGTATGATGCCCTTACCGTGGACTACACTGGGAACGTGGACGACTTGCAGATTTACAGCAGGATTTTGTCAGCCGCAGAGATAGCCGCAATCTACAACTCAACGAAGTCAAAGAAGACTTATGTCGGGGCGGAAACAACTGCCTCTGATGTCACCCCCCCGACCCTCACTTGGAACTGGACCCGCAACCAGACGAGTGCCTATCCCCACGCCCTCAATATCACAGTCAGCGCGGATGAGGCTTATGATGTCTGCAAGCTGGAAATCAACGGTTCTAATGTTACGATGTCGGAAACGAACTCGACCTACGCCTATTACAACTACACTCCAGCACTGGGCAACTGGACTTATAAAGCCTACTGTAATGACACAAGTGGGAATTGGGGGCATACATACACGGTTTGGTATGACATAATATCTAATTGTGGCAACAATGTAACAGACCCAGGCGAGGATTGCGATGGCGAAATCTGCTGTTCCGACACATGCACATTCAACAGTTCCAGTGATGTATGCCGCCCAAATGCCGGAATCTGCGACTCAGAAGAACTATGCACAGGTTCTTCCGCCACTTGTCCTACTGATGCCTACAACTCCACTTCCACTTGCCGAGCCTCAGTGGGAATCTGCGACATAGCTGAGACATGCAATGGCACGGGGATAACCTGTCCCGCTGACCAATTCAACAATTCCGCCACCGTCTGCCACCCAAACGCCGGAATCTGCGACTCAGAAGAATTATGCACAGGTTCGGATGCAAACTGCCCAGCTGATATCTACAACTCAACAGATATATGCAGGACATCGGGGGGAATCTGCGATATAGAAGAGACATGCAACGGAACAGGAATATCCTGCCCAACTGACAGTGTAGAACCGAATACGACTATCTGCCGAGCTTCTGTAGAATACTGCGATCCGACAGAATATTGCACAGGCTCTAATATAACCTGCCCAAGCGATATCTCCAACTGCACGGCAAACCTGACAATCGCCTGGGGACAAAGATTCGCTTGCACAAACTCCAATTTTACCCTATGGGTCATATACGGGAATCTGACGGATGCGAATGTTACAGCGACTTTAAACGGAGTTACTTATAATCTCACTTATAATTCAACGACACACCGATACGAGGGAATTTTCTCCTCAAACATAGAGCAAGTGGTCTCTGTCCTGATAAACGCAAGTAGAATCAACTACCCAACCGAGACAATAACTTCCACATTGACAATAACGACCTGCTTCTCGTTCAGAGTCCGCTTATGGGAACAAGTTGACCTACAGACAATCTACCAGACTAACAACACGATAATCACGGACAAGAATTACAACAAGCAATTAATCGACCCTTACATCAACGATTTCGGCTATATCATCGCAAGGAACAATGATAGAAACGCTACTGGGGAATACTCTTATTGCAACGTCCCTTGGGGTTCGGGGCAGGCTCTAGGACAACTGCTAGACATAGGAAACTGGCTAGGAACGAACCTGACAAGAAATCTCACAAATCCGCTAAAACAATATGCCGGCTGCGATAAATACTGGCTCAGGGCCGTCTATTACAACGGGGAAGCAAACCTGACTTTGCCTTGGGCGGGAAATTACAGCCTATACTTCGTGGACGGGATTATGAGATGGGAAAACCAATTTGCCCCGCCGCAAATAATAAAATCGAGCTTGTTCATGCAATTAGGCGAAATTAACCTGCCCGACAAGCAGAACCTGACAGAGGACTTCTGGGTTTCGCACGAAGAGTTGAATATGTGGGCCTCATGGACAGATTCAGCCTTCATCTGGATGGTAACGCTCCTGCCGATTATATTGTCCATCGGTCTGGTGCTTACCGGTTTCCCAATACAGTTGGCAGGACTCATCGTAATAATGCTGGAATCAATATGGTTTGTATCAAATATTCTGCACTTCTTTTAGGGCTGGTGATCCTACTGTCCGCAGGGAGCTTGGCGACCAACACAACCTTCTCGTCTTATTGCCCGAAAATCACCTGCGTAAACCAGAGTTTCGTAATCTGGGGCGATTACAGGAGCAATGGAACCGTTATCTACAATGCGACGATAAACGTAACCGCTGGAGGCTCTAATTATCCTCTTGCCTATGATCCAATCTACGAGGATTACAGGGATAATTTCACAATAGCCCTGCCACAGATCGTAAACTACACGATAAACGCCCCCAACTTCACGCAGAACTGTTCTACCCAAGCTTATATCTGCTATACCTTAACCGTAAAAATCTGGCAGGAGAAGGCTTATAGGATTTATGCGAATACCAGCCAATATGCCGTAAAAGTCAGGAATTACGACAAACAACTGAACACCCCATACATCAACGATTTCGGTTATGTGATAGCCAGGGCTGGAGACCATGCCGTTCCGGGGCTTAACAACGATAGCTGCAACCTGCCTACCGGTTCTGGCCAGCAATTCCTAGAGTTCGTCAACATAGGGAACTGGATGGGGAACGCAGCAACGCAATCCATCGTAAACCTGATAGGCGATTACATAGGCTGCGACAAATATTGGTTCAAAGCCCCCTACAGGAATGGAATAGCAAACCTTTCCCTGCCCTGGGCTGGGAATTTCTCGCTCTATTTCTTGGACGGCGTGATACTCTGGAAGAACGAATATTCCCCGCCTGATATAGTCAAGTCAAATCTATTCCTGCCCCTAGGCGAAGAAACGATCCCCGACAAACAGGATTACACGGACAATTTCTGGATTCCCCACGGGGAGCTTGACTTCTTCGGCTCGATAATGGACACGATGTTCGTGCCTTTGCTCCTCGTCGGGTTTTTAATCTTTGTAGCCCTAATTATGACAGGGTTAACCAGCATCAGCAGAGCTTTAGGAATAACGCTATTATGGTGGGTTCTATGGACAATCCTACGAATGTTATAATCATTGGACTTCTTGCAGTTCTCTTCTTCATAACAGTAGCCCAAGCCACTACCGAGACAGTCGTTGATAACAATATCGAGTGGACAGCCCAACATTATGCGACATGCAGTATAACAAGCTGTTATATAGACTTCACGATAAAGAACAAGAACTCAAACTTAGTAACTTACGATTCTTCAGATTTGAAGGCCGTTGCATCACAAATAGAAAACTCAGTTTTGACAGCCCCGCAACTGATGTCGCATACCATCCCAGTTTATGGATTAAAAGAAGCTGAGTACATTTGTAAAGATTCCATAGGAATTTCCACTGCTACTGAAACTACAACCTATTACTGCTATTCCGATACGGAAATTCTCTTTAATAGAACTTACGATAGTTATGATGAAGAATCACGCACTTTCACTTATTCAGAAACAGTAAAGATTTCCGACCAGATTGTAGATGATGGCATTGGGTATGTTGAAGTCTCTGCCCCTCTCCAATTAAACAAAACTTCAACAACAACCCACCGGATTTATTTCGATGTCCCGCCAAACAGCAAAGGAAAATTCGATATCTTTCTATCCTTCAAAATTGGCTCTACTGACTACATTTCCACATTAGATCCTCTATGGGATACAACTACTCAATCTGAATTTAACAATGGCACTTACTACCATACATTCTATAACGCAACTGGCGGGTTTGTGCAGATGTCCGCAGGGGAAGTATCTGGGGCGTACACTTCGCAAGTATTCGATGCTTCTGATGTCGCACAATGGAATACTATGGACTGGACGCAGGGTGGCTATTATGGCGTAAACCTTCCAAATAGCGAGGGCATAGAAACCGGCTTGGGCGGTGCTATTATGACCGGCAATTATCTATTAATTCACACAGACGGCAACTGGGTTGATAACAGCGGGAATAATCGTGATGGAACAGCCTTCGGTGCTACTTTCACCACTGCAAAATTAGGAACTTATGCCGGAAACTTCAATGGGGCCAATAACTATGTTACTTTTGGCGATGTAGCAAATTTTGAAAGAACACAGGCCTTCAGTGTTGAAACATGGTTTAAGACTTCTACATACTCTGCACCTTCCAGAGACATAATCAGCAGAATCTATTATTCCTCCCCTTATACTGGATGGGCTGTACGCATGTCCAGCGGAGAACTTAATCTATTCCTAGACAACTCTGTTGCAGCGAATAATTATATCAACGTTAAAGTTGCTCAGAATTATGCCGATGGTGCTTGGCATCACCTAATCGTTACTTACGACGGATCAAGCACCGCAGCCGGAGTAAAGATGTATGTGGATGGCGTGTCTAAATCATTAACAGTTGTCAAAGATGCTTTAACATCTTCAATTCAAACTTCTTCTTCTGCTGCCCTCTCTATGGGTGCAACTTGGTACGCTGGAAACTTCTGGAATGGTCAACTAGATGAAACTGCAATCTATACCAGAGTTCTATCAGCGACAGAGGATTATAACCACTATGTCAGGGGAGCTTTTAGATTAACTCCGAGCGTAAGGAGTTGCGATGATCCAATATGCTCAGGAGAAAGCTTCGCTGGTATTGCCGGCCTCCCCCCGCAGAACCTATATGTCTCAAACAACCGCTATTTCCAATATCAGTTCAGCTTCACAAGAGATCTGCCATTCTCGCCAACGCTTTATGACGTTACTATTGATTATACTTCGCCGACGGCTCCAGCATCACCGACACTGTTATCATTATCGATGGGGCTAGGCAATGCATTTATAACCGATAATCAAGGCCGATGGGTTAATTTGGATTATACCAATTATAAATTTGTCAGCATGGGAACTGATCTGATAGGAGGATACCCACAATATGTATCCTTAACATCATGGGTTCCAATAATTGACAATCAAGTGTATATAAGACTTTCATCACATCATTATTATGGGAGTCCAATCGCCGTGCTTCGACAGAGTTGTTATCCATCAAATGAGAATATAACTTATGCTGATGTAAACCTTTCACAAGTCTCAGCTACATGGGAATCAAATGGATATGCGTTCTTCCCGCTTTCAACAGCATTTATACCGCCACTAACTCTTTCTCCAACAGGCGATATTACAAATGCTAGCACTAACGGGATATATGCCCTTTCTTGTAAATTTACTTTATTTCAAGATAATGCTACACTACAACTATATGCTTCACCAAAAACTACATCAGACAAAGTTTTCCCGATACCCAATACGGATTTAGCTAATCTTATAGGAACAAGAACTATAGATATCAATGGGACAACACATATAACCGGAGTAAGGAGCCTAATAAATGCTGGATTCGACATAATGGATTTGATGCTGATATTGACCTCCATGTTCATATTCGTATTCTTCCTGATATTCACTTACATAATGTTCGAGTATTTCATATCATTGCTTAAAGTGAGGGAGGAAAATGAATAAATATATACCCTTAGCTTTGATGCTTCTGTTTATCATGCCAACATCAGTTTCAGCTATTGACATAGGTTGCTTCTTTTGGCCACAATATTGTGTAATCCATGATTTTCAAAATCTAATCGCATCCATAGACCAATTAATGGATGAATACAAAGGCTACAATACTGTCGCATATTCAATATATGCTATAGACGGACAAACTGTTCAACTTGACCTAAGAAGCACAAATGATCTATATTCTCCTGATGTGAGCATGATACTGATTTCATCACTTGCCCCGCATGTGGCAATAAGACCAAATCCAGGAGATTCAATCAATATCGCCTGTTCAAACATCAACAGGACATATTATTTGGATAGCCAAATAACCTGGTCAAATATATATATGGCAAACATCCAGATACCTCTGAACTCAGGATATTCACAAGGAGCTTATTATTCCACAGAAGAAGCTAGCCATACAAAATATTCTAATCTATGCTATGTAACGATGCATGGAAATGATGCAATGTTGGAAATCCATTATAGACCGCAGATACAAAGCCCGTTGGCCAAAGCCTTCGAACTTCCCGATAGTGCCACAAATGAGATAATCCAAAGAATAGGGCATACCTTGACGGCAGCCTTCGATATAATCAAGCTAGTGATAATCGCGACTGGATTAATACTGCTGGTATTCATAATCGTTTTCATGGCAAAGGTATTCATGTTCTTCATCAAAAAACTAAGGGTAAGGAGAAGATAAAAAATGCCGACAGTAGCCGATACTAGCATCGGTGGACGAGTTCGAAGAAGTTTATGGAGTGGAGTAAAAACAGCTAGAAAAGAAGAACTTTTAGTAGAACGTAAAGGAAATCGTTCAATCAACCAAGCGATAAATGTAGTTACTGGTAGGATAGACTCTAGACAGATAATCAAATGGGCGATGATACTGCTCATCATCCTCGGACTGGGAATATTCTTCGTGAACGTGCTGAGGGGCTTTGCTGTGGGCATAGACCAGATATCATGCGGACTGAGCCATATCTGCCTGAACCCTTCTGGTTGTGGTGGTTACGAGCATGTCTGCGACCCGGAAGCCCCGGATACGATAATCACGACAATATACGCCTTCTGGGAGGCCGAATGGTTTATGAGATGCTTGTTCTACCTATGCTTAGCGGTAATCATAGGGCTTTTGATCTACCAATGGGCTGGCTGGTTGATGGGCAAACTCTTACACGCAGACCAGGATGCGGAAAAGCTCAAAAACTGGGTATATGGCTCGAAATGGTTTGAAAGAGGCTCAGATGAAGGACTAGAAACTAGATTGTGATGAAAACATTCCTGGCCAGGATCCTGAGAATAGCCAACAACCCATCCAATGTAAGAACATTAGGCTTCTCTTTGACTGGTTCTGCCATAATCTCATAAGGGATTTCAGCCTCATAGGGGATTGCCGTAGGCTCGACCACTACTTCATAGGGAATCTCCTGCCCTGATGCACTAGGCGAAGCCACAGAAGGCATTACAGGCTTAACCCCAAAGGCGTATATTGGGTTATAAGCGGCTATCGAACCGGTGGTAGGGGAAGAACTAGGCTTATAATAACAGCAGCTTTTAGGGTCATTACGGGCCTCCAGGAACTTATCATTATCATTTGGTGAAAAAGTCTCTATCTGTCCATTGGCACAGGTACAGGTTATAATGCTAGATGAACAGGAGCTAGTAGCGTAGCAACTACCTAGAAAAAGCGAGGCCAATATCAAGCAAAATAGCCTGATCCTAGCCTCTGATATGCTTCGCGCCAAGCCGTCTAAACCATGACGGCTTCTTGCTTGGATATTTCTTTCGATACTCAGATGCTGACATCCCAACTTTATGTAATAAAGCCATTATCGTATCCTTTTATGCTCTACAACCACATCATCGACAAACGCCAGTCTTATCTTCTTCCCCGATTCAGTGGTTACAACCCTATACCTAGCTCCTTTCAGTGGCATTTTAAGTTATGGCCCTCTTAGCCATTATAATCGCAAAGACTATAAAAGCAATCATAAATATAGTAAAAAGAAAAGAAAAGGCCGGGTTACCGAATGAGTTCAAGAAGTTTGCTAGCATACCGCCTATGTCATGCAGCAAACCACTATCCCCGCATCCGATTCCGGTCTCACATGTCATACTGATTTGGCCTGAAGGTCTATCCCTTCATGCCGTGCGAAATCATGTATGTCAAACCACCTATCAGACCGACAATGGCTATGACAATCCCTATGATGGCTATAAACCCACCTAGCGATGGGCCTATGCTGTCAAAGAAATTGCCAAGGCCTGTGCCTAGGTCTGTTAAGACAGTTGTTATTGTCATTTTTTATTTTTCCTTATTGTCGTCTATCCAACTAAAGCCTTACTATGAAATGCCGCAGCTTTAACCTTTAAAGCCGTGGGATATCATGTAAGTAAGGCCGCCTATCAGACCTACGATAGCAAGGACTATTCCGATTATCGCAACAAAGCCACCCAGCGATGGGCCTATGCTGTCGAAGAAGTTTCCTAATCCTGTACCAAGGTCTGTCAACACCGTACTAACATTTCCAGCCATTTTGGTATTTTTCCTTGTCCAAGACTAGCTTACAACCCTCACGCCACCCTTAACCAGCCACACGGCAGTAGCACCAATGAATATCAATAATACTAGAGGTAGGAGGATAGGGGTAACAAATCCGAAGAATGAATTTAGGCCTGCGAATCCATCAACGATAGGTTGAAACCAGTCTGACATTTTTATCCACAGGGTTTAACCTGCGTGGTTATTATATCATATTCAAATTATAAAACCTGCTTGGTCATTCTATCGTATTTAAATAGACCTATAATCTAATTATATATGGTTAAACTCTGTCAAGATTGCCAGATAAGACCTATTTATGCACCACGATCAAAAGTATGTTTAAGTTGTCATAGGCATAGACGTAGAAAAATTGTTCGTGAATGGGAATTACGAAATCCAGAAAAAGTAGATAAAAATAAACGTAAGTGGATAGCAAAAAATCCAGAAAAATTTAAAGAAATTATAAAAAAAAGTCGTAAAAAAAATCATAAGAAAATAAGGTGCAGATATATAGATAAAAAATGTATTATAAAAGAATTTTGTGTAGCATGTGGAACAACAAATGATTTACAATTACATCATTTCACTTATGATATACCAAGTGATTGGATAGTGTTATGCAAAACGTGTCATAGAGACTGGCACAATCAATATGGCAATTCAAAAATCTAAGGAACTTCAGGAATTAAGATTCTATATGACTTCAAGTGTAGGACATGAAATGATTTTATCACGTTCTGATATAGAACAAATATTAAAGGCTTGCTCATGGAACAATAAAACACAATATAGGCGATTACGACCTTTTATAGACCAATGCAAAGAAGATTATAACATCAAATACAATTTAATAAAAATAACTGACTAAAATGGTTACGCAAATCGGCTTAACTCCAACACAGCCTGTAGTCCAAAACGCACCATCTCTCTTAGACCAGATACTGGGATTGGGTATAATGCTCGTCATAATAGGAGTCGCCATATTCGTCATAGTGCTTTTCGTCCGCTGGCTATTCGGAAAAAAAGAAAGGAACAAGGACATCTACACGACTGACTACAAGAAAACCATAGACCTCTGCAAGGCCCAAAAAGACCCAGATTTCATAAAACCGCTATTACCAGGGATGCCATTATTCTTAGGCAGCAAAGGCGTTCCCGTGATAATGAACTATCCGTCCCTGACCGATTCCAAATTTGATTACACAAAAGCGAAAGAACAACTAGCAAAACTCGGAGAGATAAAGAGATTCCTAGATGTCTATCCCGGCAGATCAATAAGGTTCGGGACTTATGCCGGACATTGTATTACGCTTGACGGATGCTATACCCTTATGGTGAAATCGAGGAATCTGAAAATCCTCGGCTTATTCCCAACGATAATCGTCTTAAAGCTAAGGATGAAATCAAAGCAGCGAGTGCCGGATTCCGAAGATAGGGAAAAGACGGAAACGATAGACATACCAGCAGACGCTTTCAGGCCTTCAAAGGATATGATAACCATAGACTGCCTTGGCGTTGACAAGATAGGCCATTACTTCTACTGCGTCAATATGACGGAGGAAGGGCAGGTAGTCGATACGAGATATTACGCCTACCAGGACTTGATAGAGATATCCCACGCGAAGCAGATAATAGACATAGGCAGGAACCAGGCTATAATAACGAACGATTTAGCCAAGTCTAATCCCCTAGCTTTAATCACCAGGAAAACCGAGGGAGGGCTGATTAATGAGTAAAAAGCTTCTTACAAAACAGGAAATCAAGCATGTAGATTTCCTGATAATGGGGATAGGCATAGGACTGATCCCGCTTAGCGCAATCACCGGGATAGTCCTCTTCCTGGTCGCCTTGTTCCTCTTGCATAAAGATAATGGATCTAAGCAATAGCATTTTCATAATCGTAATCTTTGTAGCATTAATCGCAGTATGGATAGTCCCAAGCCTTGTCGGAGTGCAGATAATATCGACTATCATAATGCTTTTCCAATTCGCAATAATATATTACCATGCCAAAATCATCGCCAAAGAACCTTGAAACCAAGCAGATGGACTTAAGGTTCATACTGACATCAACGATAGGCCACGAAGTCATATTCAGCAAGGAGGAGATAGAAAGGATAGCAAGCATCTGTCAGGATTTGAACAAGACCATCTGGAAGAAACTACAGCCTTTCATAGACCAATGCAACGATGAACATAGTCATAATCGAAATTGAGCTTTTGGGATACGAAGTGAAGAATGATGATCCTAGAGTAAAGCCAATCTTAGACGAATGGGGGGAAGGAATAAAGAAATCTTTAATGCGCAATAGCAATATAAAATGCAATGTAAAGGTCTATCCAAAACCATGAAGCATAAATTGATAATTGAATGGGAAGGTAAACAACCACGCACTGAAGTGCGTGGCATTCCATGGACAAAGACATGCCACTACAAGAGGCTAAAGAGCCAATGTTGTCATCGGAACGCGAAGATGCGTTTACGAGGCATCCGAGCGTTGGAATGCTGGATTTCTCCGCTCCAACGCAGGTTCAACGTCAAACACAGTTTGACGGTAGTTTAACGCTTAAAAGCATAAAAAGGAGTGTTCGCTTCCTCCACTGGTTAAAACCAGTGGTCTCCGCGAACTGACATATGTGAGCAGTCCCCTTTATGTAATGTCTAGGATTATAGCAGGAGTTGCTACGGCATTGATATTATACTTATTATTGGGGAGATAAATTGATCATTTTCAAATGCCCTGAATGTGGCGGACCCGTTGATTGCTCCGAAGGATGTTATGTTTGTAGGAAATGTCTCTGGTGTGCGTGCGATTGAAGTGATTACTGACCGCCTAATCAGGAAGTGCAAAATCTGCGGCAGTAACCTTTCTACGGACTAAAGTCCGTAGCTTTTAAAAAGAAAAAGAATGGCAACACAATATCCGCATTTCAATCCAAGGAAATACGACCTGAACGTGAAGATAAGCTCGGTCAGGTCAAGTAGCCATTGTAAGCACAATATAAACTACCACTTCATCTGGATACCCAAATACAGGAAGAAGCTTCTCTTTGGTGCTGTAACCCGTGTTCTTAGGGATATTCTTGAAGGTCAATGTAAAGACTTGAACCTTGAGTTATTGGCTTTGGAAGTGATGCCAGACCA
This sequence comes from uncultured Rikenellaceae bacterium, assembly GCA_964557905.1. Lineage (GTDB taxonomy): Bacteria > Bacteroidota > Bacteroidia > Bacteroidales > VadinHA17 > LD21. Next base: position 17,571 of record CAZLCF010000027.1, read on the forward strand.
CATACACTTGTTTGTTTCAGCTTTGCCTACTCATAGCCCTGCTGACATTATCAAGAAGATTAAGGGTAATAGTTCACGTCAGTTAAGGCGTGTATTCCCATACTTGAAGAAGCTCGGCTACAACTGGAAAGACTATGAGAACCTTTGGGCTGTTGGGTATTATGTAGGCTCTGCTGGACACGTGTCGCAGGACAGCGTTATGAAGTATATCCTTGAGCAACAGGGGAAAGATGTTTTTGACTTCAATGTTTATGGGGCTAAGGAAGCTCAGAGTAAGATAGGAGACTTTACACGATGATACCATTTCCAAATAAGAAGTATGGCATTATTTACGCAGACCCTCCTTGGAGATACCAAGACAAAGGGTGTAGTGGTAATTGTGAAAGTCATTATCCAACTATGAGTATGAAGGAATTAAAAGAATTACCAGTCGATACCATAGCTTCTGATAATTGCGTATTGTTTTTGTGGGCTACATACCCAATGATGCGAGAAGCATTAGACCTTATAGAAGCGTGGGGTTTCAAGTATAAATCGATAGCCTTCCAATGGCTAAAGAAGAATAAATCGAATAGGGGATACTTTTATGGATTAGGTAGATGGACAAGGGGTAACACCGAACCTTGTTTAATAGCTGTAAAGGGGAAGCCACAAAGATGTTCAAAATCGGTGTTTCAAATCATAGAAAGTCCAATCAGAGGACACTCACAAAAGCCAGATGAAGCAAGATTTAAAATTACTGAGCTAATAGGTGATTTACCACGCATAGAACTTTTTGCCAGACAAGCTATGGAAGGCTGGGATTGTTGGGGTAACGAAGTAACCAACCACACACAGATTACACTAAAACAAAAGGAGATGGCAATTCCTCCCACGACTAAAGTCGTGGGTATCCTTGCCGAACAATTATGACATATCGACAGAGAGGCGGTGGAAATATTGTTCCAATACTTGTGCAAAAGTACAAGAAAGCAGAACCAATAGGGAGAAATATGCACAGAAAAAACAAAGCAGTGTTTTTTTAGCTGAACCTTCTATATTATCGTGAAAACAGAAGGCTACAAAGTAAGGGAAGTAAGGAGCATTAAAGGCGGCTTCATAGGCATGAACCCCCATGCCGCAAGACAACTTGGGATGCCCTATAAAAACGGCAAGACTGTTGAAGTAGTATCAAGTTTACCAAAAAAGGAAAAGAAACTCACGATCCAGCATGAGATTGATGAGGATAGACTGATAAAGAGGCATAAGCTCCATTATAAGACAGCCCACAAGAAGGCTACAAGGCTGGAAAGGCTTGGGTTGCACAGGAAGATAGGAACCTCGGTTTTGGGGCGTAGAATCGTTTTAACGAAGCCTAAACGAATAAGATAACTCTCACAGGATTGGCAGGGTATAACCTTAGTTGGGTCGTCTTGGTACTTCCATGTGTGTTGCATTTTCTCCCTGCCAACTCCCTCTCATTGGGCGGGGGTTTCGCTCGCTTCCCCCGCCCCTTTCTACTTATCAACTGCTCACTGC
>CAZLCF010000028.1:0-19043 GCA_964557905.1 uncultured Rikenellaceae bacterium
TTACAACACGTATCTCCTTGCCTGGCTCAGTCTTAACCCTTTTTGGCTGAAGATAAAGCATCTGGCCAGCTACCGGGGTAAAATCTTCGTTGAGCTCATTATATCTTGACAACTCCCACTTCAGTAACTGGAATTCCTTTTCAATCATTTCACGGGTCTCTCCATCTTTTACAATAATGTACTGAATACGATTGTTCTCCATAACCCGCTGAAAAGGAGAGATTACAACCGGTTCAATTTTTTCATAGGGTACCTCAACAACTAAACTGTCATTAACAGGTTTTACTGTTCCTGTTTCTGCCTTATACACTGGTTCCCCGGGTTGTTCCGCCAGTGGCAATTCCTGGTCGAAGTAAAACAGGTTGTTCTCCTCGATCTTCCTTATCAGCATTTTTGCATAATCAGGATTTGTGGCATAACCTGCTTTTTTCAAGCCCTTTGCCCATCCTTTGTAATCAGTCCCGTCTATATCGAAGAGAAAACTATAACGGGATCCTGATCTCAGGAAATCAGAATGATCATAAAAGGAGTCCTCGGGCCTTGCATATTTCCGGAAGCACTCGTTTCTTCGGTCATCACGATGACGGATGGTTGGTCCAGTCCAGTCGTCATGACACTTTATGCCGAAATGATTATTCCCTTCGCGTGCAAGAGTACTGCGCCCGAAATCAGATTCGATCATACCCTGTGCCAGTGTAATGCTGGCCGGTACGCCCGTTCTTTTCATCTCACTTATAGCCAGGTCTTTATACTTTGATATATAGGCTGCAGCATTTGGTTCACCACCCGCAGGCTGCACTGCCGTCCTGATTGGTCTGCAAGAATTAAAGAGGATTGGAATTAATGAAAGTATGATGAGATATTGTGGTCTGAACATAATTATGCGTTTCAGCAAAAATAGGAAAAAGTTATAGAAGTGCCTAGAGTGCCTAAAGTGCCTGGAGTAAGTATTCCAAACTCCAGGCACTCCAAACTTTTTATTATCTTTGTAACCCAAACTGAATAAGAGTGTTATGATAAGAACAAAGAATATTTCATTTGCATATAAGGAATTTGACAGTCCGGAAGAACTGAACGAAGAGGACCGTGAACTCTTGGTTTCCGCTCGCAAAGCGGCATTAAATGCTTATGCTCCGTATTCCGGGTTCAAAGTAGGTGCTGCAGTACGGCTTGCCAGCGGGATTATTATAACCGGCAGCAATGTTGAAAATGCGGCATTTCCGTCCGGCATCTGCGCGGAAAGAAATGCCCTGTCAAATGCATCCTCAAATCACCCCGGCGATATTCCATTGGCGATAGCAATTGCAGCAACGACTGAAGCAGGTCTCACATATGAACCTGTATCTCCCTGCGGGAATTGCCGTCAGGTGATCGCTGAAGAGGAGATCAGGAGCAGCAAAAGTATCAGGATCATCCTGGGGAGCAAAAACAAGATTCAGATTATTGAAAAAGGAGGAAATCTTCTTCCTCTTCAGTTCAGCAGGAACAATCTTCCGGTCAACCCTCGCTGATGATAAGCTGAAACCCGGCCCCATGTATGTTCTTGATATTAAGATGGGGATCTTTTGACAGCATCTTTCTCAGTTTGGTGATATAGACATCCATGCTGCGTGCAGTAAAATAATCATCGTTACCCCATATCTTCTTAAGTGCCATTCCCCTGCTTATCAGCGCATTAGGATTAACTGCCAGAAGTTCAAGCAATTGAGCTTCTTTGGGTGATAGTTTCTTCTCATCATCACCAGCTGTCAGTGTTCTGAGCTTTGCATTAAAAACAAATTTGCCTATTTCAAAAATATCCTTTGTTCCGCTTTGAAAATCACGGCGTGACACAATTGCGTGAATTTTAGCCAGAAGAATATCGGTGTCAAAAGGTTTGGTAATATAATCATCTCCGCCTGCTCCGTATCCCCTGAGAACATCATCTTTAAGCTTTTTTGCTGTCAGGAATATGATCGGTACGGAATTGTTTATCTGCCGTATCTCATTCGCGATCGTGAATCCGTCAACATGCGGCAGCATCACATCCAGGATGCAAATATCAAACATACCTTTCCTGAAATGTTCGACGGCATATTTCCCGTCATCAATCCAGTCAACAGAAAAATCATTTATTTCAAGATAGGATTTCAGCACTGATCCGAAACTCAGATCATCCTCAACAAGAAAAATTTTAACAGGCTTCATGTTCATTTCCCATTTTCCCAGTTAAACGGTAAAAATACATCAAAACGGCTTCCCTTGCCTGGTTCGCTATTAACTTTTATGTCCCCTTTATGTGCATCAACAATAGCAAGGGCATAATTCAATCCAAGGCCAAAACCTTTTACATCGTGCACATTGCCGGAGGCTTGTCGGTAAAACCTTTCGAAAATCCGGTTCTGCACGCTTTTGCTCATCCCAGTTCCCTTATCAGCAACCGACATGATAATGCCATTTTCAGTATTTTTTGTCTCAATAAGAATTTCTGGTGCTCCATCTGAATATTTAATTGCATTGTCAAGGAGGTTGTTCACAAGATTTATCAGATGATCGTTGTCTCCATAAATTACAGGCTGAGGGGCATCGAGATTAAGTTTAATGGTACCGTTCCTTTGCAATAACAATATTTCTATAGCATCAACAGCATGTTCGATGACAGAATGAAGCGAGAGGCTTTCAAATTTAAATTCCATTTCCTTCTTGTCGAGCGAGGCAATCTGAAGAATTGTTTCAACCTTCTTATTCATCCTGCTGTTTTCCTTTTTGATCAGGCTTATGAAATGCCTGATGCTCGATTCGTCATTTATCACCTTGGGATTGGTAATGGTATCTGCTGCAAGTGATATTGTGGCGATCGGGGTTTTGAACTCATGAGTCATGTTGTTGAGAAAATCCGATTTCATCTCTGAGATCTTTTTTTGACGGATAATTAAAAAGAGGCTCAGAGCAAATGTTGCAAGAATTATAAGAGAGAACAGAAGCGATCCTCCCAGCAGCCAAGCCATTGATCCCAGAATATAATTGGTGCGCTCAGGGAAAACCACTGACAGTATAAGATCCTGACGGATAATATTATCAGGGAATAACTTCACCATATAATTGCTTTTCAGGAAATCATTTTTGTTCGATTTCTTAAAAGTACCTTCAGTCACAACACCATCCCGGATAATAGCAAATTCAAAGGGGGTCTGGATACCTGAAAACATGAGCGATCGCTTCAGTGCGAACTCAATTGCCTGATTGTCAAGCTCCATGGTCTTTTCCCACTGATATACGTCAGAGATCATCTGATCGCTCATGTTCCGGAACTCATCCTGTCTCTTCTTTACCCAATCGATGAATTCCTGCTGCCTTATATAAACTGATCCTGTATTTTTCCCGGCATTATCCATACTTCTTACGATGGTCATCTTGCCGGGATCATCGGAGGATGTCACAAAAAAAGCACCCGAATCAGAAGTAAATGTAGTATCATGAGTTATTATGACCGGCTTTTCGCCTGGATTTTTCGTAACCGATTGATTGGTGATCCTTACACTGATGTTGCCTTCATCTCCGACAGAGAAGCTTTCAATATTCAGATAATCCGAGACGGACCCGGCAGAATTATCTGCATGATAAGGATCCTTCAGAATATAATCATTAAAGAAGCTCATTTTCCTTGATGATTCAATGGACTTTGCAGCATCCCTTATGCCTGCTATTACCACAGCATTGAAGCTTTCGTTTCGTATCCCCACTGCATTCCTTATCCATACTATCTGAACCCAGATGATCCCCACAATCGAAAACAACATCATGAAGATGAGACCAATGAACTTATTCCTGCTCATGGCACAAATTTAACTTATCATACTAAGATTTACATGGGTTTTAACTTTTCATTAACTCTTATTAACCTGAAATTAACGGTATAATGCAGGTAATGGAGTAATTTTGAATTGAATCAAAACCAGCCAGTCATGAAAAGAATCATCAGAAATTTGTTTTTAATATCATTGATCTGTTCCATTCCTATAGCAGTGGCTTCAGGTCAGGAAGAAAAGAATGAAAAGAAAATTAAGGTCATCGTCGACGACGGTACAGGTGCCAAAACTGTCCTTGATACTGTTTTGACAGGGACCTCACTTCCCGAGACAATCGAGATGAAGGACGGAAATGTGATTTTTATCGGAGAACCCAAAATCGGCCTCAAGCATGTATCAAACGGGAAAAAAGTTATTGTTAGCATTGAAGCTGATGAAAATGGGGAAAAACTAAAAGAAGAGAAAGTTATAGTAATGAGCTCTGATTCAGCAAAATGGACAGTTTCATCCGCAGGTGATAAGGGACATATTTATGTCTACAGTCATGACAAGAGTATCGGGGGCAATCCTGAAAAACACATTATAGTGGCTTCTTCAGGAGATAAAATGGGCGAATGGGAAGGTGAAAAAACCATTATTATAAAAGACGGGAAAGTCGTAAAGGAGGACGGTGAAGATTTCCTGGTTGAAACTGATGAGAGTATCGATGCAACAAAGTATGTAATAGCTAAAGATGGAGTGGTTGTTACCGTTGAAAGTGATGATGAAGAAAAAGCAAAAGAGATTATAAGTTTGATTGAGGGCAAACTTGGAGTAAAGAGCGAAGATATCGTAAAAAAGGAAGCTACAAAATCTGAAACAAAAAAGGCAGAAAAGAAATAACTCCGATCAGGCTTTCATGTTCATTCCCGAAAATGAGCCAGGATTTCTCCGGCTCATTTTCTTTTTTATAGACTACATGTACCCATCCCCCAACCTACCCTGCAAGCTGGCTCCTCGCTAAAATAGCCCACCGGGTTATTTTTTAACGCTCGGCCCTCCTGCTTGCGCAGGGAAGGGGGGATTAAGGGGGAGAGTACATGAAAATTGAGAAGGGTTCACCTTACTAAATCATAATGAAATGAACTCCATATATCACCTTCCGGAAATGGTGCAGTGATGACCATCGGTCCTTTTTTTACCGGGTGAATGAATTCCAGCCTTCTCGCCATAAGGCTGATACTGCCATCCTTATTTGACCGGGGATATCCGTATTTCAGATCTCCCTTGACCGGACAGCCGATCTTTGCCAGCTGGGCCCTGATCTGGTGATGTCTCCCTGTATGAAGCTCAACTTCAAGAAGATAATAACGTTCAGATCTTCCGGCTAGAGTATAGGTCAGACTTGCCTCCTTTGATCCCTTCACCCCGGTATCGTATATGTATGTCTTGTTCTGTTTTTCGTTTTTCTTCAGGAAATGGGTTATGGTTGCCTTATCTTCAGGAGGTCTCTCTTTAACTATTGCCAGGTAGAATTTCCTTACCTGGCTGGTTTTGAACATTTCGTTCAACCTTTCAAGTGCTTTGCTCGTGCGTGCATATAATATGACACCGCTTACAGGACGGTCAAGCCTGTGAACAACACCAAGAAAGACATCTCCGGGCTTATTGTACTTTTCAGCGATATATTTTTTTATTTCAGAATCAAGAGAGGCATCTCCTGTTTTGTCTCCCTGTGAAAGGTCGGAAGCTCTTTTATTAACCGCTATGATATGGTTGTCTTCGTATATTATTTCAGGCATAGCTAATACTGTTCCTTTTCATTCGGGAACTGCAGTGTTCTTACATCGTTGATATACGCCTGCACTGCTCCTTTTATCTCAGCATAAAGATTATGATATCTTCGGAGGAACCTTGGTGAGAACTCCTGAGTGATACCCAGCATATCATGAAGAACAAGCACCTGTCCGTCTGTTTTTGGCCCTGCACCTATGCCTATTATCGGTATCCTGAGGCTGTTTGTGACCTCTTCTGCCAGTTTTGCAGGGATCTTTTCAAGTACGATAGCAAAACATCCTGTTTTTTCCAGAAGCTTAGCATCATCGAGGAGCCGGCGGGCTTCCTCTTCTTCCTGTGCCCTGACTACATAAGTACCAAACTTGTGGATAGCCTGGGGAGTGAGACCGAGGTGTCCCATAACAGGGATCCCGGCCGACAGTATCCTCTCAATAGATTCCTCCACCTGCTGACCTCCTTCAAGCTTGACTGCAGATGCACCGGTCTCTTTCATTATCCTTATTGATGAAGCCAGCGCTTCCTTTGAATTTCCCTGGTATGTTCCAAAGGGAAGATCAACAACCACCAGGGCTCTTTTCACTGCCCTGACGACAGAAGCGGCATGATAGATCATGTTATCGAGGGTAATCGGCAGTGTTGTGTCAAAACCTGCCATTACGTTTGATGCCGAATCTCCAACCAGTATGACATCAATTTCTGCTTCATCAAGTATCTTGGCTATGGAATAATCATAGGCGGTAAGCATTGCGATCTTCTCGCCTTTTAGCTTCATCTCATTAAGGACATGAGTAGTGATCTTTTTTACAGATTTATGTACAGGCATAATTCCAACCATTTAATTAACAGCTCCCAAAGTTACTAATTTCTTTTATTATGGCATTTTGAGTAAGTGACACTGTCGTTTTGTCATAAAATTCAAATGGCATAAGGATTGCAGGATAATCATATCAATTTTGAAATTTCATAAAACATCATAAAATGGAAAAAATTATAGGTATTGATCTGGGAACTACAAATTCATGCGTTGCAGTAATGGAAGGCAATGAACCTGTAGTGATCCCCAACAGCGAGGGTAAGAGAACCACCCCTTCAATAGTAGCATTTATTGAGAAAGGTGAGAGAAAAGTAGGCGATCCTGCTAAACGTCAGGCAATTACCAACGCAAGAAACACTGTATACTCGATCAAGCGGTTCATGGGTGAAACATATGAAAAGCTGAACAAGGAGATAAAAAGAGTAACATATACTGTCGTTAAAGGTGATAATAACACCCCCAGGGTAAAAATTGAGAACAGGCTCTATTCACCCCAGGAAATATCGGCAATGATACTTCAGAAAATGAAGAAGACAGCGGAAGATTATATTGGACAGGAAGTCACTGATGCTGTCATTACAGTGCCGGCCTATTTCAGCGACTCACAGCGTCAGGCAACCAAGGAAGCAGGCGAGATTGCCGGCCTGAACGTAAAAAGGATAATTAACGAGCCTACAGCAGCATCGCTTGCCTACGGACTTGACAAAAAATCACAGGACCTTAAGATCGCAGTCTTTGACCTTGGAGGCGGCACATTTGATATTTCAATTCTCGAACTTGGAGATGGCGTATTTGAGGTCAAATCAACAAACGGAGATACCCACCTTGGCGGTGACGATTTTGATCACCTTATCATTGACTGGATGGCTGAAGAGTTCCTGAAAGATGAGGGGATTGACCTGAGAAAGGATCCGATGGCTCTCCAGCGCCTGAAAGAAGCAGCCGAAAAAGCTAAAATTGAACTCTCGAGTACAACATCCACAGAGATCAACCTCCCGTACATTATGCCGGTTGACGGAATTCCAAAACATCTTGTGAAGACACTGACACGAGCCCATTTTGAAAAATTATGTGACAATCTCTTCCAGTCATGTATAGAACCCTGCCAGAAAGCCCTTAGCGATTCAGGCTATAAAGCTTCTGACATTGATGAGGTTCTGCTTGTGGGCGGTTCAACACGTATTCCTGCAATTCAGCAGCTTGTTGAGAAATTCTTTAGCAAAGTGCCTTCAAAAGGAGTTAATCCCGATGAGGTTGTTGCAGTAGGTGCAGCCATACAGGGTGGTGTACTGACAGGAGAGGTCAAGGACGTATTGCTTCTGGATGTCACACCTTTGTCACTGGGAATAGAAACGATGGGTGGTGTAATGACCAAGCTCATTGATGCCAATACTACCATCCCGACAAAAAAGACCGAAGTGTTTACTACTGCTGCCGACGGACAGCCATCTGTGGAGATACATGTCCTCCAGGGAGAGAGGCCCATGGCTGCAGGGAATAAAACCATCGGACGATTCCATCTGGACGGGATTCCGCCAGCTCCAAGAGGCATTCCTCAAATCGAAGTGACCTTCGATATAGACGCAAACGGTATTCTGCATGTTACCGCAAAAGACCGTGGTACAGGTAAAGAGCAGAGAATCAGGATCGAAGCATCTTCCGGATTAAGCGATGATGAAATAAAGAGAATGCGAGAAGAGGCACAGGCTAACGCAGAAGCTGACCGTAAAGCAAGGGAAAAAGCCGATAAAGTCAATACAGCTGACAGTATGATCTTTACTACCGAAAAGCAGCTCCGTGAATTCGGAGAGAAGATCCCTGCTGATAAGAAACCGGCCATTGAAGATGCACTAGCAAAACTTAAAGAGGCTCATAAAAGCCAGGATACAGTTGCAATCGACAAAGCACTTGCCGAACTTAACGCCGTATGGCAGTCAGCTTCCGAAGAAATGTACAAAACAGCTCAGAATACCGGTCAAACTACGTCACAATCAGGACCGGAACAGCAGCCCGGCCAGGATCAGACAGGAGGCAGCTCAAAATCAGGGAACGACGAGGTCACTGATGTGGATTTTGAGGAAGTCAAATAAATATTTTAATTTAAATTGAAGGAGCAGCGTAGTTTCCAACTACGTTGTTTTTTTGTACTTTTATGATGAATTTTTCGTTTCCTGTTTATGAACTTTAGAATAATAGCAATAATCTCAATGCTGGCTCTTCCCGTAACTGCAGCATGTCAGGCGGGATCAGACATCAACAAGACTGACCAGCAGGGAAGGAAACAGGGTCACTGGATAAAGAAATATTCCAGCGGCAGAATTCAATATGAGGGGGAATTCAAAGATGATCATCCGGTCGGAGAATTTAAAAGATATTTTGAAAATAATAAACTTAAATCGGTCCTTATTTACACCAGCGACGGCAATGAGGCAGATGCGACCATATATCACCCGAATGGTTTCATTTCATCAAAGGGCAGGTACATAAACCAGCTTAAGGAAGGTAAATGGAAGTTCTATTCAGCTTCAGTTGAAGGATATCTTATTAATGAAGAAGAATATAAAGGGAATCTGAGGAACGGACCATCAGTGAAATATTATCCCGACAGTACAGTTGCAGAAAGATTAGCTTACATAAACGACAAACGTGAGGGCGAATGGCTTCAGTATCACACAAATGGCAAAATGTTCCTGAGGTCGTTCTATTCAGGGGACATGCTCAATGGCAAATTTGAGGTCTGGTTTGAAGACGGGACAGTCGAGTTCTCAGGGTTTTATAAAAACAACCGGCGTGAGGGGACATGGCTGCTATATAACCAGGACGGAACTCTCATGTATAAACTTGATTATGTTGATGGTGTCACAAATGACCGCCAGATAGATATTGATGCCTCAAACTATCTCGATAGTCTTGAAAAAAACGCAGGGAAAATTGCTGACCCCGAAAAAACAGGGGAAATAAGATAATGATTGATATTGTTTCTTTGACGGAGAAAAGGATCAAAGCTGCATTTGTCCTGATTTCCCTTTTCACATATACTATCTCATTCGGGCAGGACGAACAATTCAATTATTTCTACAGGGTATATTTTAAGGACAAAGGTGAATACACTACTGCGAGATTTTCTGCTTCCCAGCTTCTTTCAGAAAGAGCACTGGACCGAAGGACCAGGTTTGAAATACCTGTTCCGGATATAAGGGATCTCCCGGTTTTTCCCGGTTATCTTACCGGGATTTCATCGCTTGGCCTGACTTTGCATTGCACATCGAAATGGATGAATACAGGTTTGTTTAAGACCAGTCTCCCTTTTGATCCTGGTATTCTCCTAAGTCTGCCGTATGTGGCAGATGTCAAAATGGTCAAAAATCCTGCCGGCAAAAGTGACCACACCGATAAGCTTGATTTTCAGGTAGAGCAGGCTGATGCCCCTCCTTATGATCGCCCGATAACCATGGTCAATGGCTCCCCGCTTCATAGTTCCGGATTTGACGGCGATGGCATTCTGATTGCCGTTCTGGATGGTGGATTTCTTAACACAGACCAGATCTCTTCCCTGCAGCATCTCCGGAACCGCAATGGTATTAAAGAAACTTACGATTTTGTTGATAATGATTCATTTGTATACGGCTATCATAATCATGGAACAGCAGTGCTTTCTGTTCTTGCCGGACAAATTGACGGGATAATTGAAGGAACGTCTTCCGGGGCAGATTTTTTGCTGTTAAGAACAGAAGATACGGGGAGCGAATTTTCCGTGGAAGAGGATTTCTGGGCAGCGGGAGCTGAATTTGCCGACTCAGCAGGTGCAGATATAATATCCTCATCATTAGGATATTTTAATTTTGATGACCCTTCCCTGGATTACAAATTCTCGGATTTTGATGGCAACAGTATATTTGTTACACGTGCTGCCGACATTGCTGCTTCCAAAGGGATACTGGTGATCTGCAGTGCCGGGAACGAAAGAAATAAAACATGGAAACGTATCCTTGCACCTTCGGATGGTGACAGCGTGATTTCAGTGGGTGCCGTTGACGGATATAACTTAATTTCGGCATTTTCTTCTGCCGGTCCGTCAGCCGACGGAAGGATCAAGCCTGATAATACAACAATGGGTGTCAGCGTCGTTGTGCAGACAGATATTTCATTAATCGGAAGATCAAGCGGAACTTCTTTTTCCTGTCCCGTTTTAAGCGGAATGGCAGCCTGCCTGATGCAGGCAGTACCGGGTGCCATGAATACTGAAATTATTGATGCCCTTCGTTATTCAGCTGACAGATACAGTATTCCTGATTCTCTCTACGGATATGGGACCCCGGATATGCTGAAGGCTTTGGAAAGGCTTCAGGATATTCATGTAAATAAGCCGGATATCGGATCTGTTGCCGGGCCAAATCCGACAACGGGAGATGTTGAGATTACCCTCAGGGAACCGCCCGGCAGCCTGATTATTGAGATATTCAATGCATCGGGAATTATTTTTTTCAGAAAAGAATTCCCGGAATATGCAGGCCGGACATTTAGAATACAGGACCTGAACAACAGGGACCAGGGACTTTATTTCATCAGATTAATAACAGGATCCGGCACATTTACCCATAAGATCATCAAGCTCAGCAACTGATCATGGAAGAAAGGCTCTCATTAACCGAATTACAGCTTATTATAAAGGATTCCCTTTACATGGCCCTGCCGGATATGTACTGGGTTGTGGCTGAAATATCGGAAATGAAGGAGAATTATGCGGGCCATTGCTACCTTGAGCTGATCGAAAAACATCCTGATGAAAAAAATGTCAGGGCACGGGTAAAAGCGGTCATCTGGAACAAACGATTCAGGTTCCTGAAATCATTCTTTGAAAATGTTGCCGGAGCACAGCTCAGGGAGGGGATGAAAGTTCTGGTCAGGACAAAGGTTGAGTATCATGAACTTTACGGGTTAAGTCTCATAATATCTGATATTGATCCCTCCTTCACAATCGGGGAAATGGCATTGAAACGCCAGATGATCATAAAAAGGCTTGAGGAAGAGGGCGTCCTTACAATGAATAAGGAACTCATTTTCCCGCTTATCCCGCAAAGAATAGCCGTGATCTCTTCAAAAGGTGCGGCAGGCTACACCGATTTTATAAATCACCTTAATAATAATGGATTCGGATATGTCTTTTATAGTGCCCTGTTTGAAACAGTCATGCAGGGGACTGAGACTGAACAGAGTGTTATTGACTCTCTTGACAGGATTGCAGGTTACACCGGGATATTTGATGCTGTGGCAATAATAAGAGGAGGCGGCTCCATAAGTGATCTGAGCTGGTTCGACAATTATAATATTGCATACCATGTGACCCAGTTTCCGCTGCCGGTAATAACAGGCATCGGGCATGAAAAAGACCTTTCAGTTACTGACATAGTTGCTTTTAAATCACTAAAGACCCCGACAGCAGTTGCTGATCATCTGATTGACTGTGTTGCCAGTACAGAGTCTCACATAGAGGAAATGAGCAATGAAATGAGCGGGACTGCAAGGATGATAATTGAAGATAACCGTAATCGTCTTGAGACATTCAGGATGAAGCTGATACCTGTGGCAAAGCTTATGGTCTCGGATCAGAAAGAGAACCTCTCAAACAGAATCATTGAACTGATCAATTTCGGAAAGGATTATTTGACAAGAGCCGGGCTGATACCCGCTACTCAGAAATCTAAACTGATCTCTGCCACAGGTTATTTTTCGACCGGTAAGAATGCACTGGTTGAAAATAAGAGATACGAGCTGATAAATAAGACGATCAGTCATATTGGAAAGATCCATGACAGAACTGGCGGACTGGAAAACAAGCTCAACATTCTGGATCCTGTCAGTGTTCTGAAAAGAGGATTTACTATAACTTCATTAAACGGAAAAATAATCAGGAGTGCTAAAAATATTGATAATGACATGATTATTGATACCAGGTTCAGCGATGGAAGTATAAAGAGTAAAGTGATTAAAAAGAAATAAGACAAAAACAAAGACGATGGCAAAGAAAGAATTTTCATTTAATGAAGCAGTTACGGAGATTGAAAAGATCCTCGGTAAGATTGAAAGCGGAATCCTTGATGTTGATAAGCTTTCAGTGGAAGTTAAACGAGCCTCGGAACTGATAAAGCAATGTCAGAAAAAACTGAGGACTACAGAAGAGGAGATAAACAGCATTTTCAAGGATCTGGTGTAAAAAGTAAATCAGGGCCTCAACCCTGATTTACCACTACCCTAAACCTAAATCCATGAAAAAAATTCGTGTAACCTTCTTTTACTGCTCTTTTAAATTTAAACGTATTAAAGACTTAAAATGTTTCACCAAAACCGGTATATTTTGAAACGAAACCGGCTATTTTTGACGAACTGACTCTTTTTCTACACCAAGGACATCTTTGAATGCTTTAATGAAGGTTTCCCTGGGTAATGCGCCCATCGCCATCTGAGGCTTACCCCTTAACGGAATGAAAAGAAAAGAAGGGATGCTCCTTATCCCAAAGGCCGCAGAAAGCTCCTGTTCCTGCTCGGTATTTACTTTATAAACATCCAGTTTCCCCTGGTAATCCTTCGCTAATTCCTCAAGAACCGGAGCTACCATTTTACATGGACCGCACCAGTCAGCATAGAAATCAATAACACAAGGTTTTTCTCCTTCAAATTTCCATTCCTTATTCTTTTCATAATTGAATATCTTATTTAAGAAGGTTTCCTTCGTCAAATGCTCTATCATTATATCTTTATTTAATTAAACACCTGAAAACTATAATTGTTTGACATACAGCAATACTTGTGCCGCATATCCGCAAAGCTTTTAATTTACAAAAAATTATCTATTTATTGTAACTTTGTCATGATTAAGCAACAAATTGTCATATATATATATGAATATATGTCTGAATGACATAATATTTGAAACTCTTTCAGAGGTGGTGACAGCTGAAAATGTGAAAGCCTTTGTAATCGGAGGCTGGGTCAGGGACTGTCTTCTGAACAGGGAGCACCCGGAGAAGGATATTGATATTGTCGTTATAGGAAACGGAATTGAAACTGCAAGAAAAACAGCCAGGAGAATAGATCCGAAGATTAAGGTAAGCATATTTAAAAACTTTGGAACCGCAATGTTCCGGTGGAATGATTATGATATTGAGTTTGTCGGTGCAAGAAAAGAGTCTTATAAGAGAGGATCACGGAAGCCGTTGGTTGAAGGCGGAACGCTTGAAGATGATCAGAAAAGGAGGGATTTCACGATAAATGCCCTTGCCATAAGCCTGAATAAGGAGACATATGGTGAATTTCTTGATCCTTTCGATGGCATAGATGACCTGAAGAAGAAAATAATCCGTACTCCGCTTGATCCTGATAAGACATTTTCGGATGATCCGTTAAGGATGATGCGGGCGATCCGGTTTGCTACACAGCTTAATTTCACAATCGAAAAAAATACCTATAATTCAATCTCAGAAAACGCTGAAAGGATCATGATAGTTTCCCCGGAAAGGATTGTAACCGAGCTGAATAAGATAATTATGTGCGACCATCCCTCCACGGGTTTTATTTTGCTTGAAAAAGCAGGTCTGCTAAGCATTATATTCCCTGAGCTTGATAATCTTAAAGGAGTTGACAGGAAAGAAGGACAGGCTCATAAGGATAATTTTCATCATTCCGTAAAAGTACTGGATAATATTGCCAAACTCACTGATAATCAATGGCTCAGGTGGGCAGCTCTTCTTCATGATATCGCAAAGCCGGTGACAAAAAAGTACTCTCCTGAAAATGGATGGTCATTTCACGGACATGAATATATCGGATCTAAGATGATCCCTGATATCTTCAGAAAACTAAAACTGCCCCTGAATGAGAAAATGAAATATGTTCAGAAACTGGTAGATCTTCACCTCCGGCCTATTGTTTTATCACAGGAGGAAGTAACTGATTCGGCGGTGAGGAGATTGCTTTTTGAAGCGGGTGATGATATTGACGATCTGATGTTATTATGCGAAGCTGACATCACCTCCAAGAATGAAACAAAAAAAACCAGGCATCTCGAGAATTTCAAATATGTCAGGAAAAAGCTCAGGGAAATTGAAGAGAAAGATGCATTAAGGAACTTTCAGCCTCCAGTCGATGGAAGCGAGATCATAAGGACTTTCGGTATCAAACCAGGGAAAGAGGTCGGGATCATCAAGAATGCAATAAGGGAGGCAATACTTGACGGTATTATCCCCAATGAGAAAAAAGCCGCCCGGAAAATAATGATAAAAAAAGGGAAGGAGATCGGTTTGACTCCCCGCAGGCAAACCAGATCATCTTGACTTAAGATCGAGCAAAACCGGAAGATGATCACTGTATCCTCCCTGGTACCTGTATCCTGAATAGGTCGAAAAAGGACTGAGTCCCGGGTATTTCAAATCCTTTTTCAGAAGAAAATCAGGCCGGAAAACAGTAATAAAGCCAGATTCTGTGTAAACACCTTCCCTGCAATTTATAAGCTGATCCGATACAATGACCTGATCAATTGTTTCCCATGTTCCCATATAACGATATGTACCCAATCTGTCAGAAAGGTTTTCCGACAGGTTTACCATAGAACTGCTGTCCTTAAAATGCCCCGTCAGAATACTTATCACCTGATCATCAGGTGTGGCATTAAAGTCTCCCATGATTATTATCCTTGCATTTCCATGTTCTGAATCGTTTATGGAATCAAGTTTACTCCTGACCATTTCAGCTATTTCCGTCCGCTGGTCTTCGCCTGCGAGTACCCCTCCCCTTCTTGAAGGCCAGTGATTTACCAGGAGATGAATGGTATCCTTGAGGAGCAGGCATCTGGCATAAAGGACACTTCGTGTTTTATATTCATTTTCACCTGTGCCCGGAGGTATAAAATACCGGTAATCAATAATATCAGCCATGTCATTCCTGTAAATAAGACAGACATCAATGCCCCTTGCATCAGGAGAATCACCGTGTACAATCTCATACCCATACTTCGATAAATATGTTCCATGAACAAGATCTTGGAGAACTTTCCTGTTTTCGATCTCGCAAAATGCAACAATAGCAGGTGGCTCCCACTCGCCTGCTGCCAAAATTGTTTTGTAAACGGAATTGATCTTTCTGTGATATCTCTGATAATTCCATCTTCTCAATCCACCCGGCAGGAATTCATCATCATCAGTGAGAGAATCATCATATATATCAAACAGATTCTCAACATTATAAAACATAAGCCTGACAGGTGGATCACCATCCTGAGCATATCCTTTGAAAAAGAACAGAAACAGCAGCGAAAGGGTACCGGTTATTCTGGCTACGATACCTTTTGACATATTATAAAATAAACGAAAGTATCAATATGCATTGATCCAGCGGTATCTTCTGGCGCTTTCGCCAAATTTAACCGCAAGGGTCAGTTCATGTGTTCCAAAACTTTGTTTTCTGATATCAGTTAAAGTGAAGTCTACAGCATAGGCAAAATAAAACCGGTCATATTTCAATCCCATCATAAGAATGATTGCATCACCAGTTCTCCAGGATAATCCCGCCCAGTAGTCTTCCTTGAAATAAACCCTCGTCGTAAGGTCCATCTGCAGCGACTTAAAGAACATATCAGATGATTTGATGAATGCTGATGGTTCAAGTGTCCAGTCAGGACTCAGGGTGAATTTCATTCCTCCAGTCAGGAAATAATGCCCCAGCTCGGTTCTTTCCGTGTTTGTAGTATCTGCAAAAAGAAGCTGGCCCCGGAAGAGGTTTGTCATTGCAAATCCAACGTAATATTTTGATGTAGTAAAACTAGCACCAAAGTTAAAGTCGGGTATGAAAACTGACCTGTCGAAATTATTAATCAGGGGATCATCTGGATCATAGATCAATCCTTCGGTGTTAACGGCAAACTGGTAGGCCGTGAGAGCAAGGCCGAAAGCCAGGTTATTCGGGTATGCTCCTGTCTGTCCCATCTGGATATGGTATGCATAGGCAAACTGTATACCTGTACGCCTCATGATACCATTCTGATCGTTAAAGATATACCCGCCGAGACCAACCTTTCCGCCTTTGGTAGGTAAAACGAGTTTCTTCCTCACTGAAGTGGCTTTGGAGATATAGCTGTTTTTCAGGATACGTGTCTGGATGCTGGCAGCATAAGTACCCGGGGCCTGATCAAGTCCTACCCACTGTTCCCTTACTGTAAGGTTCACGGTTGTATAGCCGTCACGCCCTGCTAATGATGGATTAATAAGGAAACCGTTCATTATGTACTGGCTGTACATTGGCACCTGCTGTGCGGATACGGATCCGTAAAACAGGCTCAAAATGATCGGTATAAATATGTTTTTCAAAAATCTCATATGCATCCTTCTGGTATTCCAGTTAATCTTCCCTTATTACGCTTATAACTCCTGACCGTGGTTCAGATCCGTCATTCAAATATAGTATATAATGATATGAATCTGTAGGTACCAGTTTTCCTTTGAATGTGCCATCCCATGGATTGGACAGTATATTCCTTTCATGGTAGATAAGCTTACCCCACCTGTTGAAGATGCGAACTTCAGCATCAGGATAGATATCAATATTTCTTATTATCCACTCATCATTGTGTCCGTCATTGTTCGGTGTAATTATCTGCGGTATTACAAGACAGGTGAATGATCCGATATAGCCAACTTCAGTATCGAGTGATTCAGCGCATCCGTTGGCATCGGTAACAACAACGCTGTAAGTATTCGGAAGCAATCCGGACCTGTTCTGTGTTGTGATACCATCTGACCATATTACACTGTAAGGTGATGTTCCTCCGGTTATAGCAAGAGTGATTGAACCATCATTTGAATCAGGACAGTCGGCTTCTGCCGGTGTTGCATCAAGGGCGAGGACTGCTGGTTCAGTTATCTGTACAGATCCGGTGGTCGTACAACCCTGAGAATCTGTTGCTGTTACTGTATAAGAACCTGCTGCCAGACCTGCTGCTGCAGCAGCTGTCTGCACAGGTGAAGTATTCCATGAGTAGCTGTAAGGTCCTGTACCCCCCGCTGCAACTGCTGTTGCACTTCCATTGTTTCCACCATTACAGAGCACATCAACCTGCGATGTTGTAATCGTAATTTCTGAAGGTTGAGTTATTGTAACATCTGCATTAGTGGTACAACCATTGGCATCGGTTACTATGACAGTGTATGTTCCGGCTGCCAGTGCGGTTGCAGTGGTTGATGACTGGACAGGAGTTGTATTCCATGAATAATAATAAGGTACCGTGCCGCCTGCTGTGGTTGCGGTGGCGCTTCCTGTTGAAGCACCAGAACATAAAACATCTATATGTGCAGTGGTAACTGTTAATGCTGCTGCAGGTTCTGTAATTGTAACAGGTATTGTAAAGGTATTCATCTCAGCATCTCTCACAGTTACGGTATACGATCCCTGAGCAAGTGAACCGAATGTCCCGGAGCTCTGGTAAGGATTACCATCAATACTATACTCATAGGGTGTGACTCCACCTGAACCAGCTATAGTAACAACTCCCGTTGATGTACCATAACATGCAACATTTGTCTGTGAAACGATACTTCCTGATAAAGCGGGCGGCGGAACAACCGTAACAGTAAAGTCACATGTACTACTATTATTTGCATCATCCACTACAGTATAAGTAACAGTCGTTATACCTGTATCGAATATATACGTACCAACCTGGTTAATTCCGGTTGCAGGTGATGAAGCAGTATTTGCACCTGTCATGGTCCATGAAAGAACTGAAACATTGCAATTATCCGAAATTACTGCATCTGGGACAATGACTGTTGAATAATCAAATCCTGTATCTTCAGTTTGTACAATATCTGAAGCACATGTTATTGCCGGTGCTATGACATCATCTATTACAACATTCTGAGTCTGGATTGAGCTATTGCCCTTATCGTCAGTATATGTCCAGGTGACTACTGTTGTGCCCTGTGCCGTGATAGGTAAAGTGGCATCATGGGTCACTGTCACAACTCCGCCACAGTTATCTGTTGCTGTCGGTGATGTAAGAGCCGCTACAGTACATTCAGCCGTGACATCCGGCAATATCGCCAGGTCAGGCACCGGAGCGGTAATATCATTAATAATGACATTCTGTGTTTGAGTTGAAGTGTTCCCGTTTCCGTCATCATACGCCCAGGTAACTATTGTGGTACCCGAGGCTATTATCGGTAAGGTGGCATCATTCGTCACTGCAACTACTCCTCCACAATTATCAGTTGCTGTAGGGGAAGTCAGCGTCGATACTGCACATCCATCCGTGACATCCGGTAATACTGCCAGGTCAGGTACCGGATCAGTAATATCATCTATTATCACATTTTGAGTCTGAGTTGAAGTGTTTCCATTACCGTCATCGTACGTCCAGGTAACAACTGTTGTGCCCTGTGTCGTAATTGGTAAGGTGGCATCATTGGTCACTGTCACAACACCGCCACAATTATCTGTCGCTGTGGGAGGTACTAGCGCCGCTACAGTACATTCAGTCGTAACATCAGTCAACACTGCCAGATCAGGTACCGGATCAGTAATATCATCTAATACAATATTCTGAGTCTGAGTTGAGGTATTTCCATTGCCGTCATCATAGGTCCAGGTTACCACTGTCGTCCCCTGTGTTGTGATCG
>CAZLCF010000029.1:0-18340 GCA_964557905.1 uncultured Rikenellaceae bacterium
ATTCAGAAAAAAAATTGATGCACAGTGGTCTTTCAAAGTTGTGGATATGGACAGGCGCCTTGTTGCATTTCAGGATGAATCTATTGGAAGTATAACATCATGGAAATGGGATTTCGGCGACGGAACAACATCAACGGAACAACATCCTGTACATGCATATAGTAAAGCAGGGCGTTACATTGTCACCCTGTATATTGAAGGGCCTGAAGGTAAATCGAGACGAGCTAAAGTATGGGATGTGGCTGTGAGATCCTCCGTATTGGATTCCGGAGTTAAATCGAACTAATTGAAAACAAAATACATACAAAATGAAGACAAAAATTATAATTTTTCTGCTGGCAGCCGGAATTTCAGTACCGGCATTGACCCAGATCACTACTGCAAAAGTAACTGACTCCAACACTGCTCTTCATGCACTTCCACCTGATTACCCGGTTCCCTACGGTCCCCAGAAGGCTGAAGACATCAACACAGTGCTTAGTCGCCTGTTTACCTATGTGGATGCTTCAACCCCGGCAAAAGTGATTGACCGGCAGACAAAAACTGAAATCACAGACCTTTCACAGCTTACAACGGGTGCTGTTTTTGAGCCTGGAGTATTCAGGCTGATAAGTTATGAATGGGGAGTGGCTTACGGGGCCATGCTGCTTATGGGTGAAGTGACCGGAGACGAAAAATTTACTGAATATACTGTTAAAAGGATTAATCTTATAGGATCAGTCGCAAAGTACTATCAAGGTTCAGCTTCCGACCGGCAGGGAAACAATCCTGTCAGATCGGTGCTCGATCCCCGTGCACTTGATGATGCCGGTTCGATGTGCGCTGCTATGATAAAAACATTCAGCATTTCAAAAGATCAGAACCTCCTCCCATTTATCGATAACTATATTGATTACATTTCAAATAAACAGCAGAGACTTGCCGATGGCACACTTTCCCGGAATCGTCCCCTTCCGAATGCATTGTGGCTCGACGATCTCTACATGAGCGTCCCGGCACTGGCGCAAATGGGAAAGCTTACCGGTGAAAAGAAGTATTTCGATGATGCCTGCAAACAAATACTGCAGTTCTCACAGCGGATGTTTAACAAGGATAAGGGTCTATACATGCATGGATGGATCCAGGATATGGAGCCTCACCCTGAGTTTTACTGGGCACGCTGCAATGGCTGGGCGCTCCTGGCAATGAGCGAACTTCTGGATGTGCTTCCGGCAGATCATCCCTCAAGGGAAATAATACTCGGTCAGTTCATGTCACATATAAAGGGACTTGCCTCATACCAGTCGGGAACAGGATTCTGGCATCAGCTTATTGACAGAAATGATTCTTATTATGAGACTTCAGCAACAGCCATTTTTACATATTGTGCAGCACATGGTATCAATAAGGGCTGGCTCGATCCGAAGGCTTTCGGTCCAATGACAGTTCTTGGATGGAATGCCATACAGACAAAGGTGAATGACCAGGGACAGGTTGAAGGGATATGCGTTGGTACCGGCATGGCATTCGATCCGGCATTCTATTACCACAGACCGGTAAGTGTTGCTGCGGCTCACGGATATGGTCCTGTAATGATGGCAGGAGCTGAAATGCTGAAGCTGATAAAAAATTATCAGATTGTCATAAATGACTCAGCAGTAATGTTTTACCAGCCAGGAACAGATTGGAGAAATAACCGGTAAGATGGAAAACCATAAACTCTTAATTTCATCCATGTTTTGTTTGTTGACACTGTCACTCTCTGCTCAGCAAAAAACAAGCTATAAATTTTCCTTTGGCCCTGCCAAAGAGGCACCCGGGTACATCCAGGTGAAACCCTCTGATAAATACTCCCCTGAAGCAGACTACGGATTTGATTTTGGTACGATACCTTTTGCTGTTGACCGGGGCGGGAAAAAACCGCTTACCAGCGGATTCTGTACCAGCGATAAGCCTTTCTTCCTCTCAGTGAACCTCCCGGAAGGCAATTACAATATCAAAATAATTACCGGCGATCTTAAAGAAGCTTCATTTACAACTGTAAGGGCAGAATCACGAAGACTGATATTTGAAAAAGTCCTGACCGAACCCGGTAAATTCAGGACCTTAACCGCAACACTTAATATTCGTGTCCCGCAGATCGGGAAAACCGGTGAAGAGGTTCAGAGAAAACAAAGAGAGCAATTCAAGCTTGACTGGGATGAAAAGCTTACGTTCGAGTTTAATGGTAAGCGGCCATGTATTTGTGCACTGGAAATAACAAGAACAGACGACGCAGTGACGGTATTCCTTGCAGGCAACTCCACCGTCGTTGACCAGGATGATGATCCGTGGGCATCATGGGGACAGGTGTTCCCCGGGTTCCTTAAACAGGGAATAGCCGTTTCAAACCAGGCTGAATCAGGGCTCTCGCTGGGGAGTTTTCTTTCGTCAAACCGGCTGAAAAAAGTAATAGACATGATGAAACCCGGTGATTACCTTTTCATTGAATTTGGACATAACGACCAGAAAGAAAAAGGACCGGAAGATGGAGCTTATAAATCTTATTCCGAAAGGATGCGTCTTTTCATCAGGGAATTCAGAGAAAAGGGAGGCATTCCGGTTATTGTCTCTCCTGCAAACCGCCGCTCTTTCGGGGAGGACGGTAAAATCACAAATTCACTCGGTGATTATCCTGATGCAGCCCGGCAGGTTGCAAAGGAACTGAACGTTCCGTTCATCGATCTTAATGCGATGACAAAGACACTGTATGAATCCCTGGGACCTGAAAAGTCAAAGAGTCTTTTTGTTATCTATCCTGCAAATACATTCCCGGATCAGAAAGATCCTTTGAACGACAACACTCATTTCAATTCTTACGGTGCGTATGAACTGACTAAATGTATAATTGAAGGAATAAAAGCGAATAAGCTTGGTATTAAGAAATACCTGATCAAAGGAATACCATCATTCAATCCGGCCAAACCGGATCCTCCTGAAGAGTTTAGTTTACCATTAAGCCCTCATTCACCGGTGATTGTAAACTAAGAGCGGGGTCTAATCCCAAACCATAATAACGCTCCGATAACAGCCAGGGCTGAGCCAAATCCAATTGATGCAATGACAATTCCATTGGCGCGTCCCTGGAACTGAGGCATTACCCATCGTGATACTCCCTGCGCTGACCCGGGATAGGTAGGTGAAGCGGCAATCCCCATAAGCAAGCGGAAAATCATGAAGACGATCAGGGCAGCGGCCGCTGTAAGCTGAAATGATCCCCAGCCTGTAAATGTTTGCAGTACAGTGATGATGACCCAGAGCCATGCAACCCAGGATAAAACCCTGCGTGCACCGAACCTGTCGGCGATCATCCCTGAAGGGATCTGAAAAAGTGCATACCCAAGAAGGAATGCGCTGAAAATACGTCCCATTTGTATCTGGGACAAACCAAATTCCTCCATCAGCAACGGAGCTGCTGCTGATACATTCACCCGGCATATGTAACCGGCTGTAGCTGTTGCGCACAGCATAGCCACAATCGACCATGGCTTATGGGCGGCAGCTTTCATAAACGCTTCTGCATGAGAATCTCTGATGCACCTTCAATAATATAATCCCTGAATTCACCGGCAGCCTGAAATCCGCACTTTTCATATAATTTCCGTGCCCTGTGGTTAAAAGATGAGACACATATAAACAGAAATCTGGCTTTGCCCCTGAATAGATCTTCTGCAAAGGAAAGCAGTGCAGTACCTACTCCAGTGCCCCTGTATTCCGGATACACTGCAATGGATTTTATATAGGGAGAGCCTGCCACACCACGCGGATCAATGATGATGATTCCTGATGGTTCTTTATCTGTATAGGCAATATATAATTGATACTCAGGATCGTAACAGTTCTTCCTGCACTGATCGAGGTTTATGCGAAGCGTTAGCCAGGGTTCCGAATTTGCCAGAAGTTGAGCGGCCAGATCCCGTTCCCGGTCACCGGCTGGATGTATGTCAATCTTTTCCATTAAGTCGTCTATTATTTAAATCAATTTTTTGCTCTGACAATTAAAAGTTAAATTTAGAAAAAATGTAATCTTTTATATCGCAAACGGCATAGATTATAAATCCGCGCCAGCGACGGGGGTGAAAAAGGAAATGTGTTATATCTTTAGGTTAAATTAATAATCTATACTCTGCATGATATGAAAATCAAATTTCCGGTAGTCTGGATTTTGTTTCTAGTTTCAGTATTTGTTTCCGGGGCTTCTGAGAACAGGAAGCAGGTTATCTACCTCTCCGGCAAAGGGGCAAATGATACAAAAACATGGGAATTCTTCTGTACAGGAGGAAGGAACAGCGGCTACTGGACAAAAATTGAAGTTCCCTCATGCTGGGAGCAACAGGGATTCGGCAATTACGAATATGGCCGTAACAGCTATTCATATGGTCCCAAATACAAGTATGCAAATGAGAAAGGCATGTATAAATACAATTTTATTGTGCCGGATTCGTGGAAAGGGATGATCGTCTATATCGTTTTTGAAGGGTCAATGACCGATACCGATGTGAAAATAAACGGCAAGAATGCCGGTGATATCCACCAGGGCTCCTTCTATCGTTTCAAATACGATATCACCGACAAGCTTAATTACGGAACCCTGAACCTCCTTGAAGTAACAGTCAGTAAACTATCTGCTGATGAGTCGGTTAACCGTGCAGAACGATACGGCGATTACTGGAACTTCGGTGGTATTTTCCGTCCTGTATTCCTGGAAGCACTCCCGAAAGAGTATTTAGAAAGGGTCGCAATAAATGCGAGGGCAGATGGTTCTTTTTCACTGGATCTGTTCCCGAAAAATATTTCAGCTTTACGGTTTTTTTCCGCTGAAATCTTTGATGCTTCAGGCAATATAGTCAGTAAAGCGGCAGCTGCAATTCAGCCGGGAGACTCACTGATCACAGTTGAAGGTAAACTGGATAATCCTTCTCTCTGGACCAGCGAGACGCCTTCCCTTTACAAGGTGAAATATTCTTTAAAATCAGGCAAGAAGATATTTTATGAAGCTTCGGAAAAATTTGGATTCCGCACGATAGAGGTCCGTCATGGCGATGGCATTTATCTTAATGGAACAAAGATCAAAATGAAAGGTGTAAACCGTCATTGCTTCTGGCCGGAAACCGGAAGGACATTAAACTATGACCTCTGTCTTGCCGACGTAAAGCTTATCAAAGAGATGAATATGAACGCGGTGAGGTGCTCTCATTATCCTCCTGACGTTGATTTTCTGAATATCTGTGACTCTCTTGGGCTTTATGTCATTGATGAGATCGCAGGCTGGCAGAGATATTATGATACGCCGGTCGGGAAAAAGATCGTGAAGGAAACAGTTCTGAGGGATGTTAACCACCCTTCAGTTATTTTCTGGGCTAATGGAAATGAAGGAGGCACAAACAAGGAGCTTGATAAGGAATTCCTGACCTATGATCCTTCAAAAAGGGATGTCATTCATCCTCATCACAGGCCAGGTAATGATTTCAACGGAATCGATTGCAATCATTACGAAAATTACCAGAGTATAATTAATATCTTAAAGGATTCCCTTATCTATATGACGACTGAATTCCTTCACTGCCAGGATGATGGGGGCGGCGGATCAGGCCTTTATGATTACTGGGAGCTTATGTGGTTATCCGAAAGATCAGCGGGAGGATTCCTCTGGGCACTGGTCGATGAAGGCCTTGTCAGGACAGATATGGATGGCTTTATTGATACCGACGGAGTAAATGCACCTGACGGAGTAATGGGACCTCACCGTGAAAAAGAAGGTAGCTTTTATGCTATCAGGGAGATCTTTTCTCCCGTTCACATCACAATGAATGATCTTCCTCCCGGTTTTACCGGTATCATACCTGTTGAAAACAGATATCACTTTACTAATCTCGGCAAATGTTCATTTAATTACAAACTCGTAAAATTCTGTAAACCCGCCGACTGGCTGACCGGGTATTCAAATGTCAATGAAGCTGCAGTAACTTCACCAAATGTCAGCCCGGGGGACAAAGGAGAAATAAGTATCAGCCTGCCCGCTGACTGGAAGGATTATGATGCGCTGGTTCTGACTGCGTTCGATCCTTTCAGGAATGAAATTTATTCATGGACATGGCAGATAAGAGAAAACGATAAAATTATTGCCGGATTTATTACTCTTTCAGGTGAGAAGAACGCTGAATCTATTGAAACAGACTCAACGATAGCATTGAGGGCAAATGGCACTTCGGTGACCTTCAGCAAGATGACCGGGAGAATAACGAAGGTGATCTACAATAACCGGACAAACCTGATGTTCACGGACGGACCGGTCCTTACCAGCGGGACATATAAGCTGACCGGGATAAAAACCTTTGCTGAAGATGACGGAACTGTTGTCGAGGCTGCTTACGAAGGAAACCTTAAACAAATAAGATGGAAGATGTACAATTCCGGCTGGTTAAGCCTTGATTATCAATATGAACTGAATGGTAATTTCCAGTTTGCCGGAATAAGCTTTTCGTTTCCCGAAAATTATGTCGCACGTGCAAAATGGCTCGGTAACGGACCATCACGTGTATGGAAGAACAGGCTTCAGGGTGTGAATTATAATGTCTGGAGCAAGATCTACAACAATACTCAGACAGGTGCATACCCGTTCTTTTATCCTGAATTCAAAGGTTATTTTTCAGGCTTCACATGGATGGAGCTGAGTACTGCCCAGGGTAAAATACTTATGGCTGCCGAAGATAAAGGCGTGTACCTCAGGCTATATGATTTCTATGGTATAACCGGACCAAAATCTTATCCCGGGCTGCCAGTCGGAAATATTTCATTTCTCGATTGTATTCCGGCTCTCGGATCGAAACTTGCAACAGGTCTGACTACTGATGCTTCGGTGTATGGGCCCGCCGGAAAGCTGACTGAAATGAGCGGTTTGAAAAAACACAAATTGTGGTTTTATTTTGGAATACAATAATACGATGAAAAAACTTCTGATTTTATTTCTGTTTTGTACGCAGATGGTATCCGCGCAAGAACTTTCCTGGCCTGAGATAACGCGCCTGAACAAATCCTGGACACGATGGTGGTGGCCCGGCAGTATAGTAACCCCCGAAGATTTAACTGCCAGCATGGAAAAGTACAGAGCTGCAGGTCTTGGCGGTATGGAAATAACTGTTATTTATGGTGTTAAGGGACAGGAAAATAAATTCATCAGATACCTGTCGCCTGAGTGGATGAAGATGTTCACCCATACACTAAAGGAAGCAGAGCGTCTTGATCTCGGTATTGACCTGGCGAATGCCTCAGGCTGGCCCTTTGGCGGACCATGGGTCGATCCGGCTGATGCCAGCAAGAATATCAACTTTAAAACATATTCGCTCGGTACCGGTGAAAAGCTAAGTGAGAAAATTGAGTACAGGCAGCCGGCACTTGTGAGACCGGTGGGTCAGAAACCTGACATCACAAAACTGCAGGATCCCATCAGCAGGAATAAAGACCTTCAGCTATATGCCCTTGACCAGATCAAATTTGAAAAACCTCTTCCGGTTCATGCAGTGATTGCATATTCCGATTCAGGACAGGTATTAGACCTCTCCGGCCTGGTAACACCCGAAAGGGACCTTGACTGGACAGCTCCTCCCGGGAAATGGACAATCTACGCGCTCTTCCAGGGATGGCATGGGAAACAGGTTGAACGGGCGGGTCCCGGAGGCGAAGGGGATGTTATAGATCATTTTTCCGGACAGGCAATTACCAGGTACCTGAAGCACTTTGATACGATCTTCCAGGATTATGACATAAAATCACTGCGAGGTTATTTCAATGATTCCTATGAGGTTGACGATGCTTCAGGCCAGGCTAACTGGACAAATGACCTGTTATATGAGTTCAGGATAAGAAGAGGGTACGACCTGAGCGAACATCTGCCTGCATTGTTCCAGAAAGATGATCCTGAAAAAAATGCCCGTATCCTGTCTGATTACCGTCAGACGATCGCTGACCTGATACTTGAAAAATTCACTTCACACTGGACGTACTGGGCAAACCGGCAGGGTAAAACCACGCGTGACCAGGCACACGGATCGCCGGGAAATATTCTCGATCTCTATGCTGCTTCCGATATCCCCGAAACTGAGGGAAGCGAGATGACCAAACTGAAGTTCGCTTCATCAGCCTCGAATGTGACAGGGAAAAGGTACACTTCCTGTGAGGCTGCCACATGGCTCAACGAACATTTCATCTCTAACCTGTCTGATATAAAAAAGGCAGCCGACCTCTTTTTCGTCAGCGGCATCAACCACCTGTTTTACCACGGCACATGCTTTTCCCCGCAGAATGAACCATGGCCGGGATTTCTTTTCTATGCTGCTGTTGAACTGACTCCGGTAAATCCGTTATGGAACGATTTCCGGTGTCTTAACAATTATATAGCACGCGTACAGTCATTCCTTCAGCAGGGAATGGCTGACAATGACATCCTGCTCTATTTCCCCATATTCGACAGATATGCCGATTATGGAAAAGGCATGCTCGAGCATTTCGATGCCATAAGCCCGGCCTACAACGGGACTCCTTTTAAAAGAGCCGCGGAAATAATGATTGAAAAGGGATATGCTTACGATTATATTTCCGACCTTCAGTTAAAAAATACAGGTTTCTATGAGAGTTTCCTTCAGACTGATGGGAACATTTACAAAACACTGATCCTGCCGGGATGTAAATATATCCCTCTTGAGACGTTTGCACAAATTCTCATGCTGGCTAATGACGGGGCTATAATTATATTATACGGAAATCTCCCCGAAAATGTTTCAGGCTGGGCAGATCTGGAAGAAAAAACCATATTTTTCAACCGGTTAAAAGCAGGTATCAATTTTTCCCCGACCAATAACCCGGAAGTGTTAAAAGCTGTTTATGGAAAAGGGATGATCCTTTCCGGAGAAAATCTTGATCAGCTTTTAACGTTTGCAGGGATCAGAAGGGAGACTATGTCAGATAATCATCTGAAATTTACCCGGCGCGAAACTAAGACAGGGTTTACCTATTTCATCAGCAACCAGGGAGAAGAAGCGTTTGACGGATGGCTTCCGCTTAGCGTAAATGCTTCATCAGCAGCCATATTCAATCCCATGAACAATAATTTTGGAATGGCAGATTACCGGATTCCCGGGAACGGGTTGATAGAAGTTTATACAAGATTGTTCCCGGGAGAATCTTTGATCGTTTCAACGTATAGTAGCAAGGCTGAAGGAAAACCATACATTTATTATAATCCTGTTTCGATGCCAAAAGAGATACCCGGAAAATGGAAAGTAGATTTTATTGAAGGGGGTCCTTCCCTGCCTCCTGGCAAAGAGTTGGACAAACTTATTTCATGGACTGAATTCGGAGGCGATGATGTAAAGAATTTCTCGGGGACAGCTGCCTATACTGTCAATTTTTCAAGACCGGCTGGTAAAGCTGAAGCCTGGTCGCTGAATCTTGGCAAAGTGTGTGAAAGCGCTAGTGTAATTCTTAACGGCAAAGAGATTGCCACACTGATAGGACCGGATTTTCAGGTGATCATTGGTAATAAACAACTAAAAAAGAAAAACACTCTTGAAATTAAGGTATCGAACCTGATGGCTAACCGGATAGCATATCTCGACCGAAACAATGTGGAGTGGAAGAAATTCTACAACGTCAATTTTGCAGCAAGGTTAAGGCAGAATATGAAAGATGGTATTTTCAATGCATCATCGTGGCAGCCACGGGAGTCAGGGCTGATAGGGCCGGTGACGATAACACCGATGAAGATTGTTAAATAGCAACTTGTAGTTATTAATAATTCATATAAATTTATATCAACTTTCACTGGCACAAAAATGTCGCAGATAAATGAGGATCTGATAAGGATTGTTTTTGACGAGATGTTAAAGCACAAGGCAACACTTGCAAAAATGGTTCTGAATGATGAGGAGGATGAGGAGATAACCGATTTTCGTGTACTTGCCGATCTTGTAATAAAAAACTTCCCATGGCCGATCGGTGTTGAGCTAAGGCGGTTGTTTTCCGGGTCAATGCGCCAGCTCGACCGGATGCGTCTTGATCAGATCTTCAAAACAATAGAACGGGCGATGCAGTTCCTGAGCTTCGTGATGCTGTCGCAGATGGTAAAGGAAAAAACCAGCGGAAAACTTATAATACCTGAGAATTTCAGCAAAGAGTTCAATAACAGGTTCCTCGTACTGAGTATGGGAAATTTTTCATGGCTGATACGCAGCATCGGAAATATTTTCGAGGAGCAGAAGGTGGAATGGTTCATGCCGGAAATGGCTGAAAGCTTCAATAACAAATTCTATAATGCGCTCGATTTCTGGATACCCGAACGGAATGAGATCGGGCATTACCAGATAAACCTTACCCAGGAGGAGATAGAAAAGAGATGCGTTGAATATGAAGAAAAGCTGACCTTCATTCTTCAGAGGATTTCATTCCTGGCAAAATACAAACTGGTTTCAGTAAAAGAAATAAAGGTGATCAAATCCAAGGTCAAGGAAGCTGATTTCCACCACGTAATAGATCTGCTTAACAGCTCCGATTCCGATTTCAAGGCAAAAGAGTTCCATGAACCTTCATTTACTGAAAGCCAGTCTGTACTGCTTATGAAGACAATGAAATCGCTGAACGAATACCTGAATCTGTCACCATTGATCATTGATACAAGTACCGAAGTTCTTGATGCTAAAGAAAAGTTTAATATCAAGAAAGATATATTTATGTATTCGAAATTCCGCAACGATCAGCTGATGTACCTGGGAACGGAAGTTACCGAGAAATGCGACCTCCGTTCGCTGAAGAATTATGAAGTGCTCTTGATGGAATTCAATTTTTTGCTTTCAGCGATAACAGGTATTAGCCAGCCTTCAATATAATTTATTCAATCCGTGATGATGCAAAAAAGTCCATTCAAGTTTCTGGACAGCTTCACAAAA
The DNA here is from genome assembly GCA_964557905.1 of uncultured Rikenellaceae bacterium. GTDB lineage: Bacteria > Bacteroidota > Bacteroidia > Bacteroidales > VadinHA17 > LD21. The sequence continues at coordinate 10,959 of CAZLCF010000029.1, forward strand.
GATGACCGTGAGATCTTTTTCGGAAGGGACAAAGAGATTGAAGAGCTTCATTCAAGGGTATTTGAAAGCAAAATATTACTTGTCTACGGTACTTCCGGAACAGGCAAATCATCACTTATAAACTGTGGCCTTGCCAATAAATTCAGCGATTCTGACTGGCTCCCTGTTAATGTAAGAAGGGGAACCGACATAAACAGGAGCTTTTTCGACGCTTTATCAAAAAATGCCCTGACCAAGACTCCCTTCGAAAAAGCCGGAGCTTCCGGCAGCAGTTATAATCTTGAAAAACTTTTGCGTTCTGTTTATCTCGATCATTTCAAGCCTGTTTTTCTCATTTTTGACCAGTTTGAGGAACTTTTCATTTTCGGGGGAAAGGATGAGAAAAACGAGCTCATAAGAAATGTCGCAAAAGTTTTTGATTCTGATATCCAGTGCCGGTTTATCTTTTCAATGAGGGAGGAATACCTTGCGGGTGTTACAGAATTTGAAAGAGTCATCCCTTCATTCCTTTCGAACAGGATAAGAATAGAAAAGATGACAAGGCAGAATGCCATCGAGACAATCGAAGGCCCCTGCAGGGTAAATAATATTGAAGTTGAAACAGGATTTGCTGATGCTCTTCTTGAAAAGCTTAATCCCGACACGCCTGAAGTTGAACTGACATGGCTCCAGATATTCCTTGACAAGATAATGAAGCTTGCTGAAAGTGAGGACCATACAGTGAAAAGAATATCAAAGGATCTTCTTGCAAAGGCGGGAGATGTCAAAGATATTCTCGGTACATTCCTTGAAGAGCAGATCTCCCAGCTCAGCGATCCGGATGCCGGTCTGGTTATTTTAAAATCGTTTGTTTCAGTCAAGGGTACAAAGCATCAGATAACAGAGGAGGAAGTCATTGAATACTCGGGAACCTTCGGTAAAGAAATTGGCAGTGAAGCTGTTAAGGAGCTAATTCAGCGGTTCATCAGGCTCAGGATCTTGCGGGACAAGGATGAGAATGGAAAATATGAGCTCCGCCATGATTCCCTTGCATCCAAAATCTATGAAAAGATAACTCTTGTTGAGAAGGAACTCCTTGAAGTAAAATATTTCATCGAAAATGCTTATGTAAACTATGAGAAGAGACATCTTCTTCTCTCAGAGGAAGATCTGAATTATATAGCGCCTTATGAAGATAAGCTGTTCCTGAATGAAAAAAACCTGAGATTCATTGCCCAGAGCAAACAGGCATTTCAGAAAGCCAGGAGAAGAAGGCAAAATATCGCTATTGCTGCGGTTTTAATAATCATTGTCATTCTATCCTTCTTTACTATATGGGCTATGAAGGAAAGAGGCAATGCCATAACGCAACAGCAAATTGCGGAAAATCAGAAAAATGCTGCAATTATGGCAAAAGTGGAAGCCGATTCTGCAAAACAGGAAGCAGTTACTTCAAGACAGAAAGCAGAAGAGAATGAAAGGCTTGCTATTGCAGCCAGAAATCAGTCAGATATTGACAGGCAGGAAGCTATTGCTGCCAAAGAGAATGCTGAGCAACAGAAATCAAGAGCTGAGCAGTTGTCAGTAATTGCCAGTGAACAGGCAAACAAGGCAGAGCTGGAAAAGCAGGTAGCCGATACTCAAAGGATACTCGCACAGGCTGCTGAAGAAAAGGCAAAACGTCTTAGTCTTCTCTCTACAGCGCAAAACCTGGCATTAAAGTCAATGTCGATGGAAAAAAATCCTGTGCTGATGGGGTTGCTTGCAGTTCAAGCTTTTAACTTCAATAAATATAATGGTGGTGCTGTCACGGATCCGGTTATATTTGAAGCCCTTGACAAAGCCTTCGTTGTACTCGATAGATCAAGGCACTCAGTCTTCTACGGATCAGCAAATGAGATCCGGAGCCTTGCGGAAAAAGAAAACAGCCTTGTGAGCGCTGATATTGACGGAAACATCCTGGAGTGGGATAGTAACGGGAAATACAACATTATTCCGAATGTTCCGCTGCCATCATATATTGACCTTATCAGCCTGAGTCCAGTTGGTGATAAGTTGGTCACGGGTTATGAAGATAACAAGATGATTTTAAGAAATCTCGTTCAAAACAATATTGAAACAGAGCTTAAAGGGCATACCGGCCCTGTTAGAATAGTAGCCTGGAGCAATGATGGAAATTATCTTGCTACCGGAGGCAAAGATAGTCTGATTATAATCTGGAATGCCGGCATGCAGCCCGTTGCTGCATTAAAGACTTTTAAGGCTACATCCGAAATAAAATTTTTGACCTTTTGCAGCAACGACACTTTAATTTCAGCTCATAACGACGGTACTATTAATCTCTGGAATATACAGAATTCAACCAGCGAATTATTGCTTGCATCAAAATATGGTCAACCGGTTTGCATTGCATGGAACAGGTCAAAGAAAATATTAATGGCAGGATGTTCAGATGGAATTTATCTCTCAATTGACATGAACCATAAACCTTATCGAACTTTAGTGGATCAATTGAGTGCTTCGGGAATCAGCCACCTGGTTTTCAGCGAGGATTTTTCTCTAATGGCCACAGCATCGTGGGATAAAGTGATCAGACTTTATAATTATCATGAATTCTTTGAGAAGTTAAATATTATCGGAGGAGTTATTATTATTGATAATCTGAATGCAAGTGCCAGATCACTCATTTTCACAAAGGATAACAGGGTGGTTGCAGGAATGTCGGATAAAAATATCAGGATATGGGAAACATCCTCTCAGAAACTTGCCTCAATGATCTGTGATCTTGTAAAGAGAGATATGACAGCTTCAGAATGGACTGATAATGTGGGAACAGAGATACCATATGAAAAGACATGCGGAAGAAATCCATAGAAATCTGGTACGGAAGATGAAACGTTCATTTATTATATTATCCCTGCTTCTGTTCACTTCTGTATCAGGTGCACAGCAATCTTCAGCTGAGAACGAGGAATGTTCTGTAAATCTTTTAAATGCTGAATCTGCATACCAGGCAGGTCTTTTTATTGATTGTATAAAAACACTTGAAAAAGCACTGGGCACATGCTCCTATTCGAGAAAAGAGAAGGAGCATGCGCTTGAACTACTGGCAAAATCTTATGTTGAAACTGATGAACTGGAGAAAGCTGAATCGACCGTAAATCTCCTGCTGATAAAATATCCTCATTACGAGTTAAAAGAAGCAGAAAATCCAGAGATGTTCAATCGTCTGGTTAAGAAGTATAAAATACATCCGTTGTTTACTCTCGGAGCAAAGAATACAGCCAACTGGCTTAGGCATAAAACCACTAAAGTTTATTCTGTACTTGACGGACTCGATTACAGCACGCCTTTGAATGAAACGGGCTATTGGTTCACATATTACGGCATGGCGGAATATGAATTTGTTGATGGTATTTCCGCAAATATTGATCTTATGTTCTTCCTGTCATATTATAGCAGAAATTTTATGAAGGATCCGGGATTCAACCTCTCTTACTGGGAACACGACGGTTTTATTGAATTCCCGGTTTATCTTAAAAAATATTTCCATCTGAACAAGAATGTACTTGTATATGCCTCAGGGGGAGCAGGATTGTTTTATATGTGGAAAGCCCGTGGTAATGTTACCCTGAAATATACAAAGGATGATATCATAACAGGAAAGAATGCCGATTTTGATGGCGGATTATACAATATCGACCTACTGTCGATGAAGAACAGAGCAACGGGCCAGTGGAACGCCGGAATCGGTATTGGTTATAAATTAAAAAATCTCAGACTGTTTCTTGATGCAAGATATCTTGGATGCCTGGGCAGCTTCACGGCTCCTGAAAAAAGTGATCTTTTTCCAGAGCTGAAAAATGACTACTTCTATATCGACCAGTCAATGAAAATAAACCAGTTTGAGGTGGGTGCAACAATATCATATACACTGATAAACTCGGTAAAACGGAAAAAAATTAAATAACTCATATGAATAAAATAAACCGGAGGTTATTTCTTAAAAATTCGGCTATTGCCGCTGCCGGGATGTCCCTGGCATGCAATGATCTCTTATATTTTGACGTTCCAAAAGCAAAGAATAAGCTCCCGCGCTGGAAAGGATTCAACCTGCTCGATCTCTTCTCGCCGACTCCGCCGCGTAATCCGGGATCAGGTTCAACCACGGAGGAAGATCTGAAATGGATGGCCGACTGGGGATTCGATTTTGTAAGGATCCCGATGGCATATCCAAGATATCTGTTATTTGACAGGACAAGGGATATAACAAAAGATGAAGTGTGCAATTTCGATGAAGTGGTTCTGGAACAGGTTGATCAGCTGATCTTTATAGCCCATAAACACAACCTTCATGTTAGCCTTAATCTCCACAGGGGTCCGGGTTATTGTATAAATGCAGGTTTTCATGAGCCTTTCAACCTTTGGAAAGACTCGGAAGCGCAGGATGCCTTTTATAAACACTGGTCAATGTGGGCTGAACGTTATAAGAGTTTTCCAAAAGAAAAACTGAGTTTTGATCTTCTGAACGAGCCGGCGTATATTGAAGATATGAACGACCAATATGCAAAAAAAGGACCCGTACCGGGAGACATTTACCGGAAGGTGGCAGAAGGTGCATCGAAAGTGATCTGGGCAGCAAATAAGGACCGGCTGATTGTTGCAGACGGGAACAGCGGCGGCAGCAACGTGATACCTGAATTGACCGACCTGAATATTGCACAAAGCTGCCGTGCATACTACCCGGGATTAGTATCGCATTACCAGGCTTCGTGGGTCTGGAAAGATCCTTCACTGGCACCTGCTCCGGTATGGCCCGGAACTATAGATGGCAAGTATTACGGCAGAGAACAGCTGGAAGAGTTTTATAAACCATGGATCGGACTTGTCGAAAAGGGGATCGGAGTGCACTGCGGTGAAGGTGGATGCTACAATAAAACTCCTCACCCTGTATTCCTGGCCTGGTTTGGTGACATACTCGATATTCTGACTCAGAACAATATAGGTTATGCTCTCTGGAACTTCAGAGGCGATTTCGGGATCCTCGATTCAAGACGTACTGACATAGAGTACACCGATTGGTACGGGCATAAACTCGACAGCAAGCTGCTGGAGATGCTGAAAAAGTATTAGAATGGCCCAAAGGCGCAGCGGCTCAACGGCGCAGGGGTGTTTAAGAATGAGAACGAGAGGTAGCGAGGCAGGGAAAATCAAATTTTATCCATTTCTTCCAGAAGGGCTCTCCGCTGCGGGTATTCCCTGCGAAGTGAAAGAATAAGTTCGTTAACACGTTTACGGGCTCCAAGCTTAATCATATGGCGCATATAACGGCATGCTTCCTGATAATGATTTCGTCCTGTCATTCTTTTCAGATAATCTCTTATACCCGATTCATAAAGTTCAGCCAGCTCAGACGGGTATAAATCTGAAAGATATTTTTCATAATGCTGAATCGTTGGCAAATGCTTGCTGCCGGTAATAAGTCCAAGAAGCCTTTCCCACCACTGTTCCTCAATGTAAATCTTTCCTATTACTTCGATTTCGGACCAGTGACCCTTTTTCCTTATTTCGGAGATCATTTCTTCAACAAAATTTTTCCAATCAGATGGTTACGTATATTTTTTAAGAATTGCGTAATAATCCTGGTCATGTCTGAAACCATCTACGAACAGATACCTGGCATATTTAATAATTTTCTGCCGGTCGTCCTTTTTCATGGCGATTCGCAGCAGCCAGTCATACCACTCTTTTGCAAGCCCGGGCTTGGTATCCGAGTCTGTTTTAATCCCATCAAATGCAAGAGCTTCAGCCTTTTCAAAATTGTTGTCCTTAATAGCTTTCCCCAACGCTTTACGCCTGAGTTCAGGATTATCGAGGTTTTGTTCAATGAATTTTTGGGCTTCAGCTTCACCCGACATTTTTTTGATTAACTCATATTCCAGTTTTGTCATTTGTTCGCTTTCGTATTCCGAATGCACATGTGTACGGAGCAGGGAAAGGATGATTCCGGCCTCCTTTTCAGTTTTTGCAAGCTGTACTGCTATATCCAGAAGATAGGTCTGCCAGTCCCATCCTGAAAATATATTTTTCTTATAGTATTTCAGGAGCTGATCAAGCAGATATGCTCTTATTTCCTCAGGTATTTCAGATGTTGAGATAGCAGAAAGTATTTCAAATGCTGTTTCTATATTTCCGCCGATATCTCCATCGCTGTCATCTGTAAAGTCAAGGGCTTTAATCATCTCCTCAGCCACGGGAAAGCAGATATGAATTGCACTCAGATAGTTACCGGAATCAACATGTCTCATGGCTATATCGAGCATTGCATTAACAGCTTTCCCAACCATTCCCACCCGAGACCAGCTGATAAAATTATCTCTTCCTTTTGCACTCCGGAGAATGCCCTTAACCTGCTCACGATACAGTTCCGGTGATTCTCCGGATGTTTTATACAGAAATCCCGAAATAAATGATCTGCGGAATGCAGGATCCGAGATACATTGTTTTTTTACAAACTCCTTTAAATCATTGTGTGATAACGAGCCAAGCATTTCATCAACCTGTTCGGAAACGGTTTTCTTTTTAGATGCAGGTTTCTTACCACTCTTTTTGCTCTGTGGCGATTCCTGCAACCCGGATTCTTCTTTTTGCAGATACATGACTGCCGCTACAATATGCTTGCAAACTGAACCATAGTCGTATGGGCAGGTGCACGAACAGTCTTCAAGGCTGCCGTCAATTACTGTCAGATTAACTAAATAATCTTCCGTCCCTTCCACGACTGCTTCATATTCACCAGGCTGAATCTCTTCAAAAGAAATTACGTGTCCGTTCCTGAAATATGAGCGGCCGCGGTCAAGGATTGCCGGATCGGCCATTTGAAGGAATTGAGATAATGGAATATTCACTGGAATTTGTAACTTTAATTAAAAAGCGAAAACCCGCCCGGGTGCGCTGATCTTACGGGAAGCGTGGCAGGTATTATTGAATGCAATATAGATGATTTTTTAAATCTGACAACAAATTACTTATAATTTTAACAATTAATTTACAGAATTTTAACTATTTAGCCCTGATTTTTGTCCTTGCAACTCTCTTTTTTGTCTCGTTTACTTTCTTTTTCTCTTCCTTTATCCTCTCCTCAAGGTAACGCTGAACACTTTACTCTCAGTCATCCAGCGTCTGGTAAACCATCGCCTTGAACTTATTCTGAATCTCACCATGACTCAGAGGAAATTGCTGCATGAATAACAACCCAACTATACGTTCTTTCGGATCAGCCCAGTAGGTTGTCCCGAAATAGCCACTCCATGAAAATGATCCTTCTGAAATCCCGAGCTCAGCCTGACCATAAGCGGTTGTGATTTCAAAGCCCAGTCCAAATTTATTTCGGTTCCGGTTCA
>CAZLCF010000030.1:0-18260 GCA_964557905.1 uncultured Rikenellaceae bacterium
TTTGAACAGCCCTTTATGCTGGAAAAAAATTATTTGCTTTTGCTTTCAATTACATGTCATTCCGAATGAATCCCGCAACGCGGGATGAATGAGGAATCTACGTATTTATCCTGTATTTTTATTAGTTCATGCTTCTGCTGTTTTAGTCTATTGCCTGACCTTCCTTTGTTATTTTTTTAACAGCTGCTTCACCAAGTCTTTCTTTTAGTTGCGTAAGGTAAAGGCTCCTTGGAGTAACATGTCTGTCCATAGATTCCACGTGACCGTTCGGTTTGGTAAGATCCTGCAGAAGTGCATTGAAGATGACAGCATTTATACCAATATGCCCGAAGGAATAATTCTGGGCGGTAGGCGGTTTCTGGATAAGAAAATCGCCTTCACAATTCCAGAATACAATATTGGCACCGGCCCAGCCAATGCTGATATCTTTCCAATATCTTGCCGTGAGCGGTGCTTTAATATTATCATAAAGGGCTCCATTGACCCACATGCTGTGAGGTTCACTGGTTGAGTAAGGATTAACAGCTTCACTATCGAGGAATACATTGCCACTGGATCCGGCATTCTGCATAACGAATGAATGTCGTCCTTTCTGGGAAAAACATCTCTGCACAAGGGCCAGCTGGCCGTTTAACTGATAAGTAAACCGCCTTGCTCCGGCTCTGATTGAGACCGGTTCTCTTGATTCACAATCCTGTACTGTGATCCATTTTGTACTTGCCGTGGTTTGTACCACACTGCTTGCAAAATGGAGAGCGCTGACATTACGTACCCAGCAATTTTTAGTGTTGGTGATATTAATGAAATTAAAGTAATGGTTTTCATCCGAATAGTATTCATCACCTTCGTAGTGAGGTCTGTTTTTCTCATCAAAAGAACCACGATCCATGTTACCAAAAGATGTCATCCGCACAGAAGGATTATACTCTGAAACTCCCCGGAGATTTTCAATTCCTGCCTGTTCAATTCGTCCCTGGTCGTCGTATTTTAATATTTCCCCTCCTCCCCAGCGGGTTTCAATAGCACAGAATATGGGAGCGTCTATTGTAATGGTATTTCCCTTAACCTCAGTAATTACTCTGTCGTAGTTAATGTTAAAGGGTCTCCATCTGAATCTCCCTGCACCAACACTGTCTTCTCCAATGGCTTTGATCCAGTCCTGGTTACCGATACGCCTGACAATAACTTTATCTCCTATCTTGAATCCTTTTGAGGAAACAACATTAAAGCTGCGGGTGCCAACCGGGACATAATTATCGGTAATAAGCTGTTTTGTTTCTTCCTGCTGTGTGGTACCTGAGGCACCGCCTATGTTTACTAGCGCCGATCTGCCAAAGGGTGATGCCTGTTTCTCCTTTGGCACTTTGCCGATAAATATTGTTCCAATATCACTCATTCCTTCACCTCTGAGCACGACACCGGATGCCTTTATATAAATAGGTTTTTCAAGTTCATAGGTCCCCATTTTTAAGAGTACAGCACCTCTGAATCCTGATGCATCCTGGGGAAGGGCTGAAACACGATCAATTGCTGACTGGATATTGCCTGAATTGTCGCCCGGAACCGGCCAGACAGTTTCTTTGATCGCCACATAAGGAATAGCGACCCCGCCGCCCTTATACCCTGCATTTGAAAAATCAGGGATCTTATTGCCCAGGCTGTCAGCAACATAGACCAATTTTCCATCAGTGCCTGGATAAACCAGTGTTGTTGTAGGCGGAATGTCCTGTGCACTGGCAATTAATCCGCTGATAAAAAACATCAGTACGACGTGAGAATAAATAATGTTCATGGGAATTTAATTATCTGAGGGGTATTATAAGCTGTGTCAATGAGTGAGCAGGAAAACTATAATTAATAGTATTACCCTTGAATTTAATATCCTTCACAATGACACTTACGGCCTCTTCGGGGCTGGGAGCACTCGGAGCACCCGGAGTTCTGGGAGCACTCGGAGTCGTTATTTTTCCGTTTACTTCATTGACTTTCGCACTCCCGATAAATTCTCCACTCTGCAAAATGATATTTGCCGGGATAACATTTGTCTCATGTCTGTTGACGACGTTTACTACCAGAACTTTAGCTGAATCATTTAATACAGCAGTAACATCAAGATAAGGTATGTCCTTAAATACATTATTGCTATATTTTTCACAGCTGGTATATACGTCGAGAGATGTTCCATGGCTATTATTGGAGTAAAGATAGAATGCATGAAATAATGCATTCTTGAAAGCACCATCCGGGGAATAACCTGCAAGGCTGGACAGCATGGTAATATTAGCCATTTTAACTATATCGGCATGTCTGATAAAAGAATTCAGATGCTGGCCCACCATTAATGCTGCTGTAATGTTGTTACCAAAGCCACCCGACCATTCATCAAATGAAATATATATCGGCCTTTTTGATCCTGATTTCAGCATCGCCTTTTCAATCAGGGCCTGTACCATTTCTATCTTCTTATCGACATCAAGACCTAAACACATCATGCCGGAAAAGCTCCTGTCGCCTCCCAGTGCCTCGGTTGCATATCTATGTACTGACAAGTAATCAATATTACCGACCATATGTGTTAATACATAATCATTCCAGTCTATCCAGCCGTTATCCGGTTTATAATCTGAAGCACCTGAAGCAACAAGCTTGACATTTTTATCTACCCATTGTATCAGCTTGCCTGCCTCCAGGGCAAACTTAACATAGTCCTCGGCACTTTTCTGTCCCATCTGCCAGGGTCCGTCGATTTCGTTTCCAAGAGCCCAGTATTTTACATTAAAGGGTTTTTCATTACCATACTTCCTCCGCAGGTCTGAATAGTATGTTCCTTTTTCAACATTGCAGTATTCCGCCCAGTGTCTTGCATCGTCAAGAGTGCCTGTACCGGCATTGATGCAGACAAAATTCTCTGCACCAATGAGGTTGCAAAGCTTCACATATTCATCAGTTCCCATCTGGTTGCTTTCAATCCGGTTCCATGCAAGGTCCCTCCTTGCCGGACGCTGATCCTTCGGACCAATTCCATCCTCCCAGTTATAACCTGACACAAAATTTCCGCCCGGCCATCGGACGACAGGTATATTCAGCTCCTTTATAAGCTGGATAAAATCTTTCCTGAATCCGTTCTCATCAGCAAATTTAGAAGCAGGCTCATAAACGCCGCGATATACAACCATAGATTCAATAAAAGCGCCATAAATGTTTGGATCAACTGCCCCTATTCTACGGTCAAAATCAATTTTGATCACAGCTGGTTGCTGTGACAAGAGATTCCCGGAAATAAAACCGGAAAGAATCATGCTAATGAATAAAATTCTCAGTTTTTTCATAGATCATATTTTTTAAGAAATTAATATGTTGAAATATTTATTGTTTTGTTATATCATAACATTTCGAACAGGTATGACCATCAGATTTCTCTGTAAATTAAATAAATTCCGGCGCCTAAGTGTGAAAAAGAATGGGATTTTCCTTTCAAATTTTCGTCAGGGATTCAAAAAATAAGTCATACAATGCGAATAGGAGAAAAAAGCCTTGTCTTTCGGAGAGGTTTCGTATTAAGCGAAGCAGTTTTTGTATAAGATTTTTTATCTTTCCATTCGTTATTAACTAGGGCAGGCCGGATTCGTCTCACTGCAGGTTATATATATCGGAGATCGTAAAACTTATATTTAGATAAACTGAACACGGAATGCGGAAAACCTGAAATAAATAATATATTAATAATGGCAAAGAAATCTTATTCAAGGAGTACTGAATGGTTCGGAAAGGATGATAAGATGGGTTTCGTACATCGCAGCTGGTTCAGAAACCAGGGACATCCTGACCATATGTTCAGAGGTAAGCCGGTAATTGGCATTTGCAATACCTGGTCAGATCTGACTCCCTGCAACGGTCATTTACGCGAATTTGCAGAAATAGTGAAACGCGGAGTCTATGAAGCAGGGGGAAAGATATCGGTTCAGGAACAGCTACGTGGCAGTTATCAGAAGGTATGAAAGCAGGGACTGTTACCCGGGAAGACTTAATTGAGGCAGAAAGCTGCATGTCGCGAAGTGCCGGCCACTGTATGACAATGGGTACAGCATCGACAATGGCCACAATGGCCGAGACTCTTGGGCTGACATTACCCGGGGCATCTGCTATTCCTGCTGTCGACTCGAGGAAAAAGGTTATGGCTCACCTCTCCGGTAACAGAATAGTTGAAATGGTTAACGAGAACCTGAAAATGTCGGATATATTAACAAGGAAAGCTTTTGAAAATGCGATCAGGATAAGCTCGGCAGTTGGTGGCTCAACCAATCTTGTAATTCATCTGATAGCCCTGGCCGGAAGAATAGGGATTGACGTGACCCTGGATGATTTTGACCGCCTGGGGAGTGATATGCCCCTCCTGTTAAACCTTATGCCTTCAGGGAAATATCTGATGGAGGATTTTTATTATGCAGGAGGATTACCGGTGATCATCAACCAGCTCCGGGAAATCATTCATTCGGATGCGCTGACTGTTAATGGAAAAACAATAGGTGAAAACTGTAAAGGAGCAGTTTGTTATAATCGCGATGTGATCGCACCACTTGACAAACCATTAAAGGAAAAAGCCGGAATTGTAGTATTAAAAGGTAATCTGTGTCAGAATGGTGCTGTTATTAAACCCTCGGCAACTTCCGGGAAATTGCTGAAACACAGAGGCAGGGCAGTTGTCTTTGAGAATATTGAAGATTATCATGCCAGGGTTGACGATCCGGAACTTGATATTGATAAGAATTGTGTTATGGTATTAAAGGGAGCCGGCCTTGTAGGCTACCCGGGAATGCCGGAGGTTGGAAATCTGGAACTCCCTGAAAAACTGATTAAGAAAGGAGTGACAGATATGATTCGCATTTCTGACGCCCGTATGAGTGGAACAGCATACGGTACGGTTGTACTGCATGTATCTCCGGAATCTTCAGTAGGTGGAACGCTAGCCCTTGTGAAAACCGGAGATATAATTGAGCTTAACGTAAAGAAACGGTCTCTTACGCTTCTTGTCCCTGAAGAAGAACTGAGAAAAAGGCGTAGTACCTGGACCCCTTCAAAACCAGCCGCTGACCGCGGATATGTAAGTATATTCATAAAGCATGTTGAGCAGGCCGACAAAGGTTGCGATTTTGATTTCCTTAAGGGAGGATCAGGATCCGTTGTATTAAGGGATCTTCATTAATTGCTTTATACAGGAACCTGGCATTGCTGACAGTACGTGATATCTTGCAAGTCTGCTTGTTATCCCATTCCGCTTCTGTTAAATAAGCAACGAACTCATACCATAGGTTTAAAAGTATCCGAATCTTCTCACCCCGACAAAAAAAAACGCAATTGTCATTAATATAGATGATTGCGTTTTATTTTATAAGACAGTTTCCCCGTATTTACACCACAAAACTGAAAACTCACTAAAAATCCTATATAAAACAGCGAGCCCCCAGGTGTTTATTTCGAGTCTTTAACACATTTTCATATTTGAATTGCTTCTTGTCTTCACCCTTGCTTTTCTTTGTCTTTTGCCAGTCTGTGCTCAATTGCTTCGTTATAATCCTTTGCTTGTAAATCCCTAATAAGAGCATACTCTTCTCTACGTTTAGTGGCAGCTTTTAAATCTTCCTCTTTTAATACAGGAAAATGATCTGATATTGTTATTTTCTTATTCATAATGTAAATATACTAAGAAACACAGCTCATAATACAATTGCCTAAAACAATAAGCCTAAAAGTGTTATTATGGGAACGTACTTTAAAGCATGAAAATCCGCTAAAGCTATCTTTAAGAGAGATACCATGCTTTTTAAACCATTCATACAAGCATCCTGGCTAATACATAAGATTGCAGGTTCATACACCTTGTTAAAGCCAAAGTCAAAATATTTGGGAATTAATACGGTCTTTAGGAAATTTGATCTCAGCGGTACTCCTTTCCAATTTACTTTCACAGTATTTTTCAGATAGATGACATTGATAAAAATCTATTAAAAGAAGTACGGCTTCTTTATTTATAAATAGAACTGCCAAGCGATTACCGACCATATATATTTAATTAATGTCTCAAATAGTATTTGAATTGACTTGCTAAAATAAACTTGACTTTTGATATTATACTTCGTAGTTTTGAATTAAAGTACTCATTCTGATGATGATTTGGATTCGGCAGTGGTATTAATCTGATGCTTGGAAAATTCAGGTGAAAATCTTTGATAGTAACTCAAATATTTCAATTAAAACTGGAGGTAAAAATGAGACCTGGAAATTTAATTATCAGCTTTCTAGCAATTGCTTTGTTGTTGTTTTCTTATGGTTGTAAAAATCAACCGGTTACTTCTGCCAATTCCTCCGATGGGGTTAACATAGTTTTTAATGACCAGGGTAAAGGAGATCCTGCAATTATTTTTGTTCATGGCTGGGCGAACAATAAAAGCATCTGGGATGCACAGGTTGCTCATTTTTCGGAAAAATATAAAGCTATTGCTGTTGACCTTGCAGGTTTCGGTGAATCGGGAAATAACCGTACAAGCTGGACTATGTCATCATTTGGTGATGATGTTGTAGCTATAATTAGTAAGCTTAAACTGAAAAAAGTTGTACTCGTCGGTTTTTCAATGGGAGCACCAGTTGTTATTGAAACGGCAAAGAAAGTCCCTGATAAAATAACCGGAATTGTTCTTGTTGACGATCTGCTTAACATTGAAACAAAATATCCACCGGAAGTTGTTCATATGTTAGATAGCATTATGATGGATTTAATAACAAATCCGATTCAAGAGAAGCTGCTCACTTTGGGATTTTTCAAAAATAATCCTGAAGAGAATTTTAATCGTTGCCTTGCAATGCTGAATAAAAATACTTCTAAAATTGGATGGGAAGAATCTATTAATGAATATTTTAAATGGATCAATGAAAATTGTAATGAGACACTTAAACTGATAAAAGCTCCGGTTACAGCAATTAACTCCGATTCTGAACCGACAAATGTCGAGGCATTCAGGAAGTACGTTCCTTCATTTCAGGCAAAGATCATACCTGGTGTCGGACATGTGGTCTTCTGGGATGCTCCTGATGAATTTAACCGGTTGCTCGAAGAAAGTATTCAGGAATTTATAAAATAATCAAAACAGATTGAAATTTGATACTGCGGCACTTCCTTCTATAACCACCTTAAACATGGTGCACCGAGATTTATTTATTCCACACTAGGAGATGTAGTTTATTTATAATAATGGGAAGAACTGGAATTAGACAGACTGGTTGTGAGTAATAATTTGATTCTTAACTTCCGGAGGGTTAACTTTTTCTCTGGATCTTTTTGATAACGTGCCCTTGTTTTGTTCCAGAAATCTTCTCACCCCCCAAGCAACTGCTTTACTTTCACAAAGATCTCTTTCCCGTCAGCTTTCCCTGCAAGCTCCTTTGTGGCAACACCCATCACCTTGCCCATGTCGGCAGGTGATTTTGCCCCAATTCTGGCAATAATATCTTTCAGCACTTTTGTAAGCTCCTCGTCGCTCATTTTTGCAGGCAGATATTTCTCCAGGACATCTGCTTCGGCGACTTCCTTCTCATAAAGATCCTGCCGGTTATTTTCTTTATATATAGTTGCAGATTCTCTTCTCTGCTTTACCAGTTTCTGAATGATCTTTAATTCCTCTTCAGAAGTAAGAACAGCATCCGTACCTTTCTCTGACCTGGCAAGGATAAAGGCAGTTTTTGCCGCCCTGATTGCCTCAAGAGCATTTTTATCCTTTCCTTTCATGGCATTCATTAAATCGCCGGCAATTTTCTCAGTAAGTGACATATTAAGAGTTTTAAATTATAACCAAAAAAATATACGACTGCAGGACTGCAAGACCGCAAGACAAAATTAACTACTTCGGTTCCACATGTATGGTAACAGAAAGGTTCTCATAAGCAGCCGTAAGCTCATTTTCGATCATATCGCAATACTTGTGAGCATTCCCAACTGATTCATCCTGAGGGATTTCTACATGGATATCGATAAACCTGTAGTTCCCGGCAACTCGAGTGCGGAGATCATGGTAATTCACCCCCATCTGATTCAGTCTCTCCTCAAGTTCATTTTTTTCATCTTCACTCCAGGCTGAATCCAGGAGAGGCCAGAATGCACGTCTAAGAAGCTCAAAAGATTCTTTAATAATGAAAAGTGCAACTAAGATTGCAACAGCGGGATCCAACCACTTTATATCGGTCACAAGGATAAGTCCTAATCCCACTGCCACACCGGCTGATGTATAAACATCCGTTTTAAGATGCAGTGCATCAGCCTCAAGAGCTACGGATTTTGTTTCACGTGCGACCTTATAAAGCCTTCTGGAAACAATAGTATTGACAATCGCCGAAACCACCATGACCAGTGAACCGATCCATAAAGATTCCAGAACTATCTCTTCTCCTAATAATTTTTTAACTGCTTCAATAATGATCCATATGGCAGCGATAAAAATAAGTATCGCTTCAATTACCCCGGAAATATTTTCAACCTTGCCATGTCCGTATGGATGCTTTGAGTCAGGGGGATAATCTGAAACCTTTACAGAGAAAAAGGCAATAAGAGCAGCTATAAGATCCATCGAAGAATGGATAGCTTCTGAGATAATACTTACAGAACCGCTGATCAACCCGACAACAAGCTTCATCAATATCAAAAGAGTATTTGATATTATTGAAAGGCGGGCAGTTCTTACTTTCGGATTCATAAATGCTCTGATGCTATGGTTTTGTAAAGATAATCAGATTAGAAAGTAAATTTTATGATATTTCAGATATTTATAAGCTCATAATCAGTACTTCCCAGTCCTATTTTTTCAGCATGTTCAAGACCTGCCTGCCAGAAAGTGTCAGGATGAGTGAGTTTGAATTTATCCTTGCCCGTGAGATCGCCATGTTCATGATCCTTACAGATCCTGCTGCCCGGAAGTGCCGGTGCTGATTTGACCAAATCGGCGCATGCCTGATCGAGAGCGACCGGATCAAACGATGCTGCAATCCCGATATCAGGAATAAGCGGATAATCATTAAAACCATAGCAATCACAGTCAGGCGAAACATCCATAATGAAACTGATATGGAAAGAAGGCTTATCTTTTATGACCGCATAAGAATATTCTGCAATTCTTTTACATACAATTTCAGATGCATTCTGCCAGACCACACGCGCTGAATCATACTGGCATACTGCAATACATTGACCGCAACCGACACACTTTACATAATCAATATGTGCAATTTTATCTTTTCCCACATGCACGGCATCATGTGCACAGTACTTTTCACACATCCGGCAACCGGTGCAGTTTTTCTCATGTATTTCAGGCGAAGATCCTGAATGGAGGAATAATTTGCCACCCACCGATGCACATCCCATTCCAAGGTTCTTCAAAGCACCTCCGAAACCGGTCACTTCATGTCCCTTGAAATGACTCATCGAGATTAAAACATCTGCATCGGCAATTGCAGAGCCTATTTTAGCTGTTGCACAATATTCCTTATTTATTTCAATCTCCCGGAAATCAGTCCCTTTAATACCATCAGCAATAATTACAGGGCAATCTGTGGCAAGCGGATTATATCCGTTTTCAAAGGCAGCTTCAAGATGGGATGGTGCATTTGAACGTCTGCCATAATATAATGTATTACAGTCAGTTAAGAAAGGGATAGCCTCTTTTGATTTAAGCAGTTTAACGATATGCGCCGCATAATTCGGCCTCAGGTATGCCAGGTTACCTGGCTCTCCGAAATGAATCTTTATTGCAGTTATTTTCCTCTGAAAATCAACATTTTCAATCCCAGCCTTAATGACAAGATTCTCAAGCTTTTTGAGAAGGTTCTGCGATGGTTTTATCCTGAGGTTGGTAAACCAGACTTTTGATGGTTTCATATCTCTGAGATAATATCATAAACTTTTTCGATCAGCCATTTTGGTGTTGAAGTCGCTCCGCAAATCCCTGAGGATTTCTTACCGATGAACCATGAATTGTCTATCTCTTCAGGGGAAGAAACAAAATGAGTATCAGGATTTATGTTCTTGCAGACGGAATAGAGCATTTTCCCGTTTGAACTTTCTCTCCCGCTTACAAATATTACAACGTCATGCTTCCTGGCAAACGACTTTAAATGAGGCTCCCTGTTAGAAACCTGTCCGCAGATGGTGTTGTTTACTCGCAGAAATTTGTCAGGATTGCTGATCCCCTTTCTTTTCATTTCTGAACGAAGTAAAGCAATAAAATTACGGTAATCATTAACACTCATTGTGGTTTGTGCAAAGAGACTGATTGGCTTAGTAATATCTATTTTGCCGAGATCATCTGGTCCGGAGACAAGTATTCCTTCATTTCCTGTTTGTCCAAGCAATCCTACCACCTCAGCATGCCCGGATTTCCCGAATATTACAACCTGACCATTGTTTTCCTTGGTTTTGAGCCAGGTATCCTTAATCCTTGATTGTAATTTTTTAACAATCGGACATGTTGCTTCAATAATGGTAATATTGTTTTTTTCAGCTGTCAGATATGTTTCAGGAGGTTCACCGTGTGCTCTTATAAGCACTTTACAATTTTTCAACTTATTGAACTGATCATGATCAATTGATACAAGTCCAAGTGATGATAAGCGCTCCACCTCTTTATCATTATGCACAATAGGTCCAAGTGAAAAGACCTTTTCTCCCTTCAGAAGGGCTTTTTCTGCTACCTCAACAGCATTCTGTACCCCGAAACAAAAGCCAGATTTAGTATCAATCTCTGCTACCATTTATTTTTTCCTCAATAATCCGGAGCACCCAAACCATCTGCTCTTCAACTGTCATCCTGCTGTTATCAAGCACAATTGCATCTTCAGCCCGCCTCAAAGGACTTATATCCCTGTTCTCGTCTGTTATATCCCTGGCAATTATGTTCCTCAGGATTTCATCAAAATTAACTTTAAGACCTTTGGCTTTCAATTCATCATACCTTCTTTTTGCTCTTATCTCAACCGAAGCTGTCATGAAGATCTTCAGATCAGCATCGGGGAAAACCACTGTCCCAATATCCCTGCCATCCATGACAATACCTTTATATACCCCTATCTGTCTTTGTAGTTCCACCATCCGGTAACGGACTTCAGGGATCTGGCTGATTCTGCTTACATGAACGGAAACTTCAATGCCCCGTATCTCTCTTTCAACGTTTTCCGAGTTCATAAAAGTCTCATTCTCACCAATATCGGGATTATAAACAAATTCAATATGGATATCTTTAAGCTCCTGTACTATCCCCTGTTCATCAATTGCTCCGCTCCCGACAAATTTTCTTCTCATGCAGTAGAGAGTCACCGCCCTGTACATTGCTCCGCTGTCGATAAAAATATAATTAAGCTCCTTTGCAATCGCTCTCGCAAAAGTGCTTTTCCCGCATGATGAATACCCATCAATTGCTATGATCAGTTTCTTGTTCATTGCAATAAAATAACCCCCCTTCATAGAGGGGTATGACGGCTTTTATAAAAATTAAAGTTACAGATTACTGCTGTAAAAACAAAACCATTAATTTCGAAACCTGTTATAAATCTGGTCAGTTTTTACTATCAGGGATAAATGGTTGGAGGATCCTGCAAGATGATAGGTTGCTCTTCCGAATTCAATATTCATAAAGGAAGTAATGATCCCGAATCCCCACGAGAATCCGACTGTTGAAAGCTTTGATTCCACCTGAAGTTCCCGTCTTCTCTGGTAGTTGAATCCTGTACTTAAATAGAAGTTCTTATGCGGGATAAGTTCAATCCCCACCACGACATGTCTCATCATATTTTCAAGAAATTCAGAGGATTGAAGAAAATTCATTTTGGCAGAGGCTGTATCGTTATATTGATATGTAAGATCAAATTTTTCAAGATGCCTCAGTGTCAGTGAAAAACGAAGTGGTGCATAAGCAAGTTTCTGGGATACGCCGGCCTGAATCTCAAACGGCAGTTTCTGACGTTCTTCCCCTGCATATGAAGTTACCTGAAGTCCGGCATTTCTGATGACCAGCCCTGCCGAAAAAAGACCTGACCGGTTCCGGTATCCTGCACCAAGGTCAAATGCAAATCCGAATGAAGTGTATTTTTCAAGATGCGATAATACCGGCTTGAAATTAATCCCGACTGAAAAGAGGGTATCTATTTCCCTGGAATAGATTAAGGATAAAGCGTATTCGGATGCAGAGAAGGAACCGGTGATTATGCCTGATGCATCAGCCTCGATAAAGGACCCGTAATTCAGATAGGTGAGTCCCGCTGCAAAATTGCCGATGCCGGCAAATGATTGGGAATACATGGCAAGACCATAGTTTACTCCGGCAAAATAGTTTACATAATTCAATGCAATATTTTTATTCATTTTTGCATTTAACAGGGCCGGATTATGATATGCAAGGTTCAGGTTATCAGTATAAAGCGACACATTTGAACCTCCTGTGGATGAGACGAGTCCGGAATGAGTCAGGTTCAGAAATTCATAAATATTATCACCTCCTGTCTGCGCATTCAGGATCGGAACAAACAGACCTGCCAGAATAAGATATATGATCCTTTTTCCCATATCACTAATCACTGTCAAATATAGCAGGATTTTATTTAAACGGGAGATGATGTAAATTAGTATAAATGAGGAGGATATATGTGAGCGAATGAGATCAGGCTGTTTTACCTGTCAGGGCAAGCCCGTCATCAATCCGTTTCTGCCGGCCATTAATCTGCGACATGAACAATCCTGCAATCACAACCAGCATTCCTATAATGTTCTGTACCGTCAGCTTGTCACCAAGGATAATAAATGAAAAAATGGCAGTTAATATCGGGATACAGTTTGTAAATACGTTTGCCCGGGATATACCCATGTTTTTCATGGAGTATGCAAAAAGTATAAATGCTCCGCATGAGGCAAAAACTGCTAACTCCAATATTGGGATGAAGCTTTTAATAACAAACTGAGTATTAATGAATTCATGAAAATCAGAAATCAGAAAAACCGGCAGAAAAAGTATTGCACCGATGATATTCTGAATTGTCACAATGAATACCGGACTATATGTACCTACAAGCTTGCTCAATGTGAGATTATAACCGACTGCTGAGAATACTGCAATAAATAATAATGCTAATCCTTTGATATTAAGTGAGATAGTTCCATCTCTGTTAAGGATGAATATCAACACCCCTATAAATGAAAGAACAATACCTGCATAATTAATTATTTTCAACCGTTCTCTGAAGAATATCCACGCACCCAGCGTTGCAACCACAGGAATTGTCGAAATAAGTACAGAGCCGACAGTGGCAGAAACGTATGTAAGTCCGTAACTTTCTCCAAGGAAATAGAAAAACGGTTCGAATAAAGCAAGAAAAAAGAACAGTTTCCTGTCTTCTTTTTTTATTTTCATGAAACCTCTGGTGAAGAATAGAAACGTTGTTAGCAATATTACTGCAATAACAAGCCGGATAAAGACAATAGTCAGCGGGAGGTAGATTTCATTGGCTATTTTAAACCAGATAAAAGAGAACGACCAGAAGATCATTGCAAAGACAACAGCAGCATATTTGTTAAAGCTTTTATTCAATTGATTTTGCCTTTATTATTAAAATTCAGGCGCAGTGAATTTAAACTATATATTTTTAATTTTTTTTATACTTCCCAAAAAACTTGTCTTATGGGTGCTTACTCTGAAATTATTACTTCGACCGGTATTTGAACTGATAATTGTATTATCATATAAAAATCAGTGATCTAAACAGATAACCAAAAATCTGGTTTCGAACATGTTTAAAAAATGATATATTGATGATTTGAAACTGAACCATAAATTGTTATATTTGCCGCCTTAAAGACAGACAGACTAAACCTGTGATTTCAGTAATACATTGAATATTATTCGGGAAATTAAAAATCGGACTAAATGAAGATTCTGGTATGCATCAGTAATGTACCTGATACAACAACAAAAATAAAATTTGTTGAGGGTAACACGAAACTTGATACAACAGGTATTCAGTGGGTTATTAATCCATGGGATGAACTTTCGCTTACCCGTGCACTCGAACTTAAAGATGATATTTCGTCAGGAGTCAAGTCAGTAACTGTGGCTCATGTCGGATCAGCAGCTTCCGAACCTACTATTCGCAAGGCGCTTGCTATTGGAGCCGATGATGCAATACGTGTGAACTCTGAATCTTCTGATGCCTATTATGTCGCCGGTCAACTTGCTGAAGTGATCAGGAAAGAACACTTCGACATAATTATGTGCGGAATAGAATCAAGTGATTTTAATGGTTCCCTGGCAGGTGGAATGATCTCTGAATTTCTTGGAATCCCTTCAGTTTCTGCAGTATCAGGAATCAATATCGATAACGCCCAGACTTTGATTACCCGTGAAATAGACGGTGGCAAAGAAGTAGTTACTGTACCGGTTCCTTTTGTGGCAATTGTACAGAAAGGAATAGCCAAAGAACCAAGAATTGCTGCTATGCGTGGAATTATGACGGCAAGGGCCAAACCTGTCAGACTTTATGAACCTGTTGCAATTGAGCCTCTTACCCAGATCGTTGTTTTTGAAAAACCAGCCTCCCGTTCTGCCTGTAAATTTATCGATCCGGAAAATCCAAAACAGCTTATTGAACTTCTTCAAAACGAAAAAAAAGTTATCTGATAAATATTTAAAAAATAAATTATTACGATATGTCAGTTTTAGTATATACTGAGAATTGGGACGGAAAATTCAAAAAACTCACATTTGAACTGGTCTCATATGCTTTTGAAGTTGCTGAAATGCTCAAAACAGAATTAACAGCTCTTTCGATCGGGAATGTGGATAAAAACGAGCTAATGAAACTTGGTGATTATGGTGCCGGAAAGATTATCACTATTACCAGCGACCAGATGTTAACGCTAGATAATCAGGTTTATACAAATGCCATTGCAGAAGTGGCTATGAAAGAAAAAGTTCAAGTGATCGTGATTTCAAATAATAATACTGGTAAAGCACTGGCACCCCGATTATCTGTAAAACTTAAAGCCGGAGTTGGATCAGGCTTAAGTAAACTTCCTTTAAACCTTAATCCTTTTACAGTTTACAAAAAGACCTATTCAGGAAATGCATATGCACATGTTGTGATAAAATCTGACATTAAAATACTGACTCTAGCACAAAATTCGTTCGAGCTTAGAAAAACAGCGAATAATTCTTCAATTGAGAACATGAATGTTACTGTTAATAGCTCTTTGGTCAAAACTGAAGTGAAAGATGTTCAGAAACAGACAGGGAAGTTATTACTGACAGATGCGGAGATTGTCGTATCAGGTGGAAGAGGGATGAAATCACCTGACAACTGGGGTCCTATTGAAGAGCTTGCAGGACTTCTTGGTGCTGCAACTGCCTGCTCCCGTCCTGTAGCTGATGAAGGATGGAGACCAATTGGAGAGCATACGGGACAGACAGGCAAGATAATTGCTCCCAACCTGTATATTGCAGTTGGTATTTCCGGAGCGATACAGCATCTGGCAGGGATAAGCGGATCCAAGTGTATTGTTGCTATTAATACTGATAAGGACGCTCCCATATTTGAGGCTGCAGAGTATGGGATCGTCGGAGATGCATTCAAGGTGTTACCGAGATTGATTGAAGCAGTAAAGGAGATAAAATCCTGATTTATCCCTGAGAAGCAAACTTATTAGTTCAATCCGAAAAAAATTTGATATGATCCCCAATCTGGTTTTTATTTTGATTCTTTTGTTTGCTGTCGGATTATTTTATTTCAAAGTAAGGACTATCGCCCGGGAAATAAAACTTGGGAAACCACTTGAAATTAATGACAATAAGCTTCGAAGATGGAAGTTGATGGCGAAAGTTGCAATTGGCCAATCAAAAATGGTAACACGTCCTGTAGCTGCAATAATGCATATTTTCGTATATGTCGGATTTATCATAGTGAATATCGAAATGCTTGAAATCCTTATTGATGGAATATTCGGGACTCACAGGTTTTTCTCTTTTACAGGAAATTTGTATCCGCTATTAATATCCTTTTTTGAAATCTTTGGAATGACAGTTATATTGGGATGCATTGTATTCCTTTCAAGAAGGAATATTATCAGGATCAAGAGGTTCTGGAGCAGTGAAATGAAAATATGGCCTCGTTCTGATGCCAATATAATCCTTGTCACAGAACTTTTCCTTATGAGTGCAATTCTTGTCATGAATGCGAGCGATGGGATTCTTCAGACGCGTCATGATTTACATTATACAGCTGTCGGATCTTTTCTTCTCAGCGGATTAATACAACCATTATTTTCAGGATTCTCAAATGGAACACTTGTTTTCATGGAGAGATTTTGCTGGTGGTTTCACATCATTGGTGTGCTTGCATTCCTCAATTATATTCCGTATTCAAAACACTTTCATGTTTTTCTCTCTTTTCCGAATGTATATTATTCCAGGCTTGATCCGCAGGGTAAGATGGATCACATGCCCTCAATTACTAAGGAAATAAAAATTATGCTTTCGGGGAATGTCGAAAATAATACAGCAGGGGGAACTGAAGATATTGGACAGTTTGGTTCCAGGGATTGCAGGGACTTCACCTGGAAAGTCCTTATGGAAGCATACACCTGTACTGAATGCGGTCGATGCACTTCAAGTTGTCCGGCTAACCTTACCGGTAAAAAATTGTCACCGAGGAAGGTAGTTATGGATATACGCGACAGGCTTGAGATTATTGGTAGAAATGTAAGAAAACATGGGATTGAATTCACCGATGGCAAATCATTACTTGATGTTGTTACAGCAGAAGAATTATGGGCTTGCACAACATGCAATGCCTGTGCCATAGAATGCCCAGTCAACATTAATCCCGTGGCAATGATAATTGAAATGCGCAGGTACTTGGTAATGGAAAAAGCCGCAGCTCCGGCAGAGTTAAATGCAATTTTTTCAAATATCGAACATAATGGGGCTCCCTGGCAATATTCAAATGAAGACAGGCTCCTTTGGGCTGAAAACCATGAGCTAAAGCATTAATAGAATATAAATTCACGGATAACAAAATGAACTCCCAAAAGATTAAAATCCCGGTAATGGCCGACCTGTTTTCCAGGGGAGAGAAATCCGAATTCCTTTTCTGGGTTGGATGTGCAGGAGCGTTTGATGACCGGTATAAAAAAGTTGTTAGGGCATTTGTAAAAATACTGACGCATCTGAACATCAGCTTTGCCGTGTTAGGTAAGGAAGAGACATGTACCGGGGATCCTGCTCGTCGCGCCGGGAATGAAATGCTTTACCAGATGCAGGCATTACAGGTTATTGATACTTTCGAAAGGTACTCCGTGAAAAAGATCATCACTATTTGTCCTCATTGCTTTAATATCTTTAAAAATGAATATCCCGATCTTGGAGGCAGATATGAAGTGATTAGCTACGTACAGTTCCTTAATAAATATATTGAAGAGGGAAAATTGAAACTTGATTCCGGATCATTTAAGGATGTAACGATTACTTATCACGATCCTTGTTATCTTGGCAGAGGAAACAATATCTTTGATGAACCACGCTTAATTCTGAAAAAACTTACTTCCACCTTTGTGGAGATGAATAGAAACAGAAGATTTGCATTATGTTGCGGGGCTGGTGGCGCACAGATGTTTAAAGAAGCTGAAGAAGGTGATAAGGAAGTTTTTATTGAAAGGACTGAAGATGCTCTTAAAACCGGTGCGAAAATAATTGCGACTGCCTGCCCTTTCTGCATGACAATGCTTACGGACGGTCTGAAGTATAAAAACAAAGAAGAAGAAATAAAAAACAAAGATATTGCTGAGCTTATTTCCGAATCACTCCAATTATAAATTGTTACATTTATTAAACTGACGACAATGGATAAGAGAAAAATCTTGAAAAGTGGTGAATTTCTTGTAGATGAAGTTGAACCGGAAGATATCTTCATTCCTGAAGAATTTAACGAGGAACAGAGAATGATAGCCCAAACCTGCAGGGATTTCCTTGATGCGGAGGTATACCCAAATATTGAGGAAACCGAAAAAGGTAACAGGGAACTCATGAAAAGTATACTGAAAAAATCGGGGGAACTTGGTTTAATGGGTATTTCTGTTCCTGGAGAATATGGTGGATTTGAGCAACCGTTTGTAACCCAGATGCTGGTTGCTGAGACAACTGGTGCAGGCTATTCATTTTCAGTTGCTTATATGGCCCATT
>CAZLCF010000031.1:0-17887 GCA_964557905.1 uncultured Rikenellaceae bacterium
TTACCCCCGGAATGCTGCTGGCTGCGATGAGGCTTAATATACCTGCCGTTTTTGTATCGGGAGGTCCTATGGAAGCGGGCCTTCACGGGAACAGGTATCTGGACCTGGTTGATGTAATGGTAGAGGGTGCAGATACCAATGTAAGTGATAATGAATTAGATGCAATGGAAAGATCAGCCTGCCCCACATGCGGCTCCTGCTCGGGCATGTTCACCGCAAACTCCATGAACTGCCTGAATGAAGCCCTGGGGCTAGCCCTCCCGGGAAACGGAACACTCCTTGCAACTCATATCAACCGTATCAGCCTGTTTAAGAAAGCTGCAAAGCTTATTGTTGACCTGGCGCATCGATACTACAATGAGGGTGACAATAGTGTCCTGCCCCGCTCAATAGCAACAAGAAAAGCTTTTCTGAACTCAATGTCACTCGACATCGCAATGTGTGGTTCCTCAAATACAGTTTTACATCTTCTTGCCCTTGCTCATGAGGCAAATGTTGATTTTACAATAAAGGATGTTGACGCGCTTTCCCGTAAGATCCCTAATATATGCAAAGTAGCACCCAGCTCACATTACCACCTCCAGGATGTAAACCGCGCAGGAGGGATAATGGCAATACTGGGAGAACTTGAACGCAATAACCTGATAGATACATCTGTGAAAAGGATTGACTATCCTTCACTTCACGAAGCCATCGCTGACTGGGATATCATGGGAGGGAAAGCGATTCCTGAAGCTTACTCTCTTTTTAAAAGTGCTCCTTCAATGAAAAAAAGGTTTGAAATGGGCTTTCACGAAACAATGTATGATAACCTTGACACTGACAGGGAAAACGGGTGTATCAGAAATATAAAAAATCCCTATAGCACAGATGGTGGACTTGCCGTACTCTTCGGGAATATTGCACTCGATGGTTGTATTGTAAAAACTGCCGGAGTTGATCCCGATTTGCTGTTGTTTTCCGGTCCGGCCGTTGTATTTGAATCCCAGGAAGATGCAGCAGAAGGAATCCTGAATGGGAAAATCAAGGCAGGGGATATAGTTGTCATAAGATACGAGGGACCGAAAGGGGGCCCTGGGATGCAGGAGATGCTCTACCCAACCTCTTATCTGAAATCGAAAGGCCTCGGTAAAAAATGCGCCCTGATCACAGACGGCAGGTTCTCTGGAGGCACATCAGGATTGTCAGTCGGACATATCTCTCCTGAGGCAGCAGCAGGAGGAACTCTGGCACTTGTTAAAACAGGCGATATAATAAAAATTAATATCCCGGAAAGAAAGATAGATGTTAAACTATCTGATAATGAATTAAATAAAAGACGGAAGAAGGAAGAAGCAAAAGGAGAATCAGCTTTCAAGCCTGAAAACAGGAAACGTGAAATACCTGCATCATTGAAAGCTTACGCAACATTTGTAAGTTCAGCAGATACCGGAGCGGTAAGGATTATATAAAAAGTTGCTGGTCAAAATAATATAAGCAACAAGTAACTAGCAACAAGTAACTAGCAACAAGTAACAAGATATGAAGAAAGTTAAAACTTCAAGTATTGAACAAGTCCAGGCTAACGGGCATAAGCAAATTACGGGTGCAGAAGCCCTTCTTGAATGCCTGATTGAGGAAGGGGTTAATACGATTTTCGGATATCCCGGCGGTGCAATAATGCCTGTTTATGACAAGCTGCTTGACTATGAGGACAAGCTGAGACATATTTTAACGCGTCATGAACAGGGAGCTGCTCACGCCGCCCAGGCTTATGCCATGGTTACAGGAAAACCAGGAGTCTGCTTTGCAACATCAGGTCCCGGAGCAACAAACCTTATTACGGGAATTGCCAACGCTTATCTTGATTCGGTTCCTGTAGTTTTCATAACTGCCCAGGTAATATCTGCACTTATAGGCACTGATGCATTCCAGGAAACTGATATTCTCGGGGTATCAATGCCTGTCACAAAATGGAATTGCCAGGTCAAAAAAGCAGAGGATATTCCAGAAATGGTTGCCAAAGCTTTTTATCTGGCTACAACCGGCCGGCCGGGTCCAGTCCTGATCGACATAACTAAAGATGCACAGCTGGAAAAACTTCTTTTCAAATATAGAAAATGCAACTACCTGAGAAGCTATAATCCCCATATTCCCTTGCACACAAGGGCAATTGAATCAGCAGCAATAATGATAAATTATGCTGAAAAACCCCTGATCCTTGCCGGACACGGGGTTCTGATATCGGGAGCTGTGAATGAACTCAGGGAATTTGCAGAAAAAACCGGGATACCTGTTGCTGTAACTCTTCTGGGTCTTTCATCATTTCCATCAGGTCACAGGTTATATACCGGTTTCCTGGGAATGCACGGCAACTATGGTCCGAATCTGCTCACGAATGAAGCCGATCTTATAATAGCCATAGGGATGCGTTTTGACGACCGTGTAACAGGAAATCTTAAGAAATATGCAAATAAAGCAAGGATAATACATATTGAGATAGACGAAGCGGAGATCAATAAAAATGTACAGGTCGATCTTGAAATTCATAATGATGTCAGAGAGGTGCTTCAGTATCTTATTCCGCTGGTAAAACAAAAATCATATGAATCCTGGATTAGGGAATTCAGGATTTGCGATAAAACAGAATATGATAAAGTTATCAGATCCGAAACAAAACCTGAAAAGGGCAGTATCAGGATGGGTGAGGTTGTAAGGATTATATCAGAACTTACAAACGGGGAAGCGGTCATTGTTACTGATGTGGGACAAAACCAGATGTCGGCTGCCCGATATTATAAATTCAGGGAACCCGGCAGTCTGGTAACATCAGGAGGCATGGGGACAATGGGTTTCGGTCTCCCGGCTTCAATAGGAGCAAAAATAGGAAAGCCCGGGAAGCAAGTCATAGCATTTATCGGCGACGGAGGATTCCAGATGACAATCCAGGAGCTGGGAACAATCCTTCATTACAAAATACCTGTCAAAATAATAATCCTCAATAACGGATTCCTCGGAATGGTAAGACAATGGCAGGAAATGTTCTTTAAAAAGAGATATGCATCAACAAAGCTAGTCAATCCGGATTTTATAAAGGTTGCAGAAGGATTCAGTATCCCGGGAAAGAGGGTATTGAAAAGGGAAAACCTGAAGAGATCACTTGAGGAAATGCTTGCTGCAAAAGGACCTTATATCCTGGATATAGCAATTGAGAAGGAAGGAAACGTGCTCCCTATGATAGAACCGGGAGCTTCAGTATCAGAGGTAACACTAAATTATAAATCATGAAACAGGAATTTACAATTTCGCTCTTCAGTGAAAATCATATCGGTCTCCTTAACCAGGTGACAATAATCCTTACCCGGAGGCAGATAAATATAGAAAGCATAACTGCTTCTGAATCTGCTGTTAAAGGAGTCCATCTGCTCACTATGGTGGTAAAAACGACTCCGGATATGATAAGAAAAGTCGCAAAACAGTTTGAAAAACTGGTCGATGTCCTTAAGGTATTTGTTCATACTTCGGATGAGATCATCTACCAGGAGATTGCACTGTACAAGGTAACGACGAAGGGGCTTATGTCAGGAAATATTATAGATCATATTGTCCGGACATTCCATGCACGGATACTCGAGGTTTCTCCTGAATATATGATAATCGAGAAAACCGGTCATAAGGCAGAAATTGCTGATCTGCTTGCCCAGCTTGAACCATATGGCGTTCTCCAGTTCGTCCGCTCAGGAAGAGTGGCAATAACAAAACAGGTCAGGGAGCTTAGCTCATTTCTGAAAGAGATGGACGAAGCAAACAGATATAAACCGGAGATGGAAGTTATTGGTTATTAGTTATTTGTTATTTGTAAAATATGTAAAACAATTTAAACTGAATATTATGGCAAAGATCGATTTTGGCGGAGTAGTGGAAAATGTCGTAACAAGGGATGAATTTCCTCTTTCCAGAGCTCGTGAAGTCCTTAAAAACGAATTAGTTGCAGTAATAGGGTATGGTGTCCAGGGGCCGGCCCAGGCAATGAACATGAAAGATAACGGCATCAATGTTATTATCGGACAGGCTCCTGAATTCAAAGCCGACTGGGATAAGGCTGTTAAAGACGGCTTTGTTCCGGGGAAAACCCTTTTTCCGGTTAAGGAGGCAGCAACCAGGGGCACAATAATCCAGTATCTGGTTTCTGATGCTGCACAGCGTATTTTATGGCCTGAGATCAAACCATGCCTCAGGAAAGGGGATGCACTCTATTTCTCACACGGCTTCTCAATAACATATAAAGAGCATACGGGAGTTATTCCTCCTGCTGATATTGATGTAATTCTTTGTGCGCCAAAAGGATCAGGCATCAGTGTGCGGCGTAATTTTCTTGCCGGAGCCGGGATCAATTCAAGCTACTCGGTATTTCAGGATTTCACCGGACATGCTGAAGAGCGAACAATTGCACTCGGAATAGCTATCGGTTCAGGGTATCTTTTCCCCACAACATTTGAAAAGGAGGTCTTCAGCGATCTTACCGGCGAACGTGGTGTGCTGATGGGCGCGCTCGCCGGCATCATGGATGCGCAGTACCAGGTTCTGCGCAAAAATGGTCACTCTCCTTCCGAAGCATTCAATGAAACAGTAGAAGAACTTACCCAGAGCCTCATTCGTCTCGTTGACGAAAAAGGGATGGACTGGATGTATGCAAACTGCAGTGCAACAGCCCAGAGGGGAGCTCTTGACTGGCGGCCGAAATTCAGGGATGCCACCCTCCCGGTATTCACCGAACTGTACAAAAGAGTGAAATCAGGTGAGGAGTGCGTCAGAGTGCTTAAATCGACAGGCGCTCCAAACTATAAAGAAATGCTTGATGCTGAACTTAAGGAACTTGGCAGTTCCGAATTGTGGAAGGCTGGAGCAGCCGTCAGAAATCTCAGACCAGTAAAATAATTCAAACAGGTAATATCATGAACGATAAAATAATAATTTTCGATACAACTCTCAGGGACGGAGAACAGGTACCCGGGTGCCAGTTGAATACAATTGAAAAAATCCAGGTGGCCCAGGCTCTTGAACTACTTGGTGTTGACGTGATTGAAGCAGGTTTCCCGGTTTCAAGTCCTGGTGATTTTAAATCGGTGGTTGAAATCTCAAAGGTAGTTACAAATCCTGTGATATGTGCGCTTACACGAGCAGTCAAAAAGGATATTGAAGTAGCTGCAGAAGCACTTCAGTATGCAAAAAGAGGCAGGATACACACTGGTATTGGCACCTCTCCTTTTCATATCAAGTACAAGATAAGAACAACCCCCGAAGAGATACTGAAAAGAGCAGTTGATGCGGTAAAATATGCAAAGAAATTTGTTGAAGATGTTGAGTTTTACGCAGAAGATGCAGGACGGAGTGATAATAAATATCTGGCTAAAGTAATTGAAGCTGTCATAAAGGCCGGTGCTACAGTTGTTAATATACCAGATACAACAGGTTACTGCATGCCGGAGGAATACGGAGCCAAGATCAGGTACCTGAAGGAAAACGTCTCTAATATTGACAAAGCTACTATTTCCACACATTGTCATAATGATCTTGGAATGGCAACTGCCAATACTATGATGGGGGTCATCAATGGTGCCAGACAGGCGGAAGTGACCATTAACGGTATTGGAGAAAGGGCGGGCAACACTTCCCTTGAAGAGGTGGCTATGATCATAAAAAGCCATCATGACCTTAAGCTGAGAACTGATATTAATACCAAACTGATATTCAGTACAAGCCGTCTTGTCTCAACTCTAATGAGCATGCCTGTACAGGCAAACAAGGCGATTGTCGGGCGAAATGCTTTTGCCCATTCATCAGGTATTCACCAGGATGGAGTGCTGAAAAACAGGGAGAATTACGAGATCATTGATCCGGTTGAGGTAGGTATACGTGAATCATCCATCATCCTGACAGCTCGCAGCGGCAGGGCAGCGCTGAACCATCGTCTGGAGCTGCTTGGTTTTAAATTCGGCAAGGAAGAGCTTGATGAGATATATCACCGTTTCCTCGTACTGGCAGATAAGAAAAAGGAGATAAATGACGAGGATATCAGGATCCTTACAGGTGAGGTTTTCCAGGGAGAAAAGGCTCTGAAGCTTGAACTTTTACAGGTTACATGCGGCAAATCAGCAATACCTGTCGCAACTGTTGGACTCAAGATCAACGGAGAGGTGCACTCATCCACTGCATCAGGCAATGGTCCTATTGACGCCGCATTTACTGCAGTTAAGCACCTGATAAGCAAAACTGTACATCTTGAGGAATTCCTGATCCAGGCTATCACCAAAGGCAGTGATGACCTGGGCAAAGTGCATGTGCAGGTGGAACATCAGGGAATGATCTACTACGGATTTGGCGCCAGTACAGATATAATAACCGCCTCAGTGGAGGCATTTATTGATGCAATTTCGAAGATAAAATGACACCTAGAACACTTTTTGACAAGATATGGGATAGTCACATGGTCCGTTCAATTGAAGGAGGACCCGATGTTCTCTATATCGACCAGCACTATATTCATGAAGTCACCAGTCCTCAGGCTTTTGACGGACTCCGGCAAAGAGGGATATCTGTGCTTCGTTCCCGGAAAACATTAGCCACCGCCGATCATAACATACCCACAAAAGACCAGCACCTTCCGATCAGGGATGAACTCTCCCGGATCCAGGTTGAAAAGCTGAGTGAAAACTGCAAAGAGTTCAGCATTGAATATTTCGGTCTTAATGATTCTAATAACGGTATCGTGCATGTGATCGGACCGGAACTGGGTTACACTCTGCCGGGGATGACAATAGTCTGCGGCGACAGCCATACATCAACTCACGGGGCATTCGGGACAATTGCTTTCGGGATCGGGACTAGCGAGGTTGAAATGGTGCTTGCATCCCAGTGCGTTCTGCAGTCCAGACCAAAAAAGATGAGGATCACAGTGAACGGAACTCTTCAGAAGGGAGTTACTTCCAAGGATTTAATATTGTACCTTATCTCACAGATATCTTCAGGGGGGGCCACCGGTTATTCTATTGAATATGCCGGTTCTGCCATAGAGTCCCTGAGCATGGAGGGAAGGATGACTGTCTGCAATATGAGCATTGAAATGGGCGCCCGCGGAGGCTTGATAGCTCCGGATCACACAACTTATCAATATCTTAATCAGATCCCTGCAGTGTCCACCCGCCATGATTTTAAATCATTTTTGCTGAAATGGAGAGCTCTGAAAAGTGATGAAGGAGCTCTTTTTGACAATGAGCTGGAATTTGATGCGGCAAACATTAAACCCATGATAACGTACGGTACAAACCCCGCTATGGGTATGGCAGTTGATGAAACTATTCCTGATGCCGGTAATAATACGGAGGGAGCCGCTTCACTTATGAAATCGCTTGATTATATGGGATTCACACCTGGTTCTAAGATCCTTGGACATCCGGTTGATTATGTTTTCCTGGGCAGCTGTACAAATGGCAGAATTGAGGATCTCAGGGCATTTGCCCAAATGGTTGAAGGGAGAAAAAAAGCACAAGGTATCACAGCATTGATCGTACCGGGATCAAAAAGAGTTGAACAGCAGGCGAAAAATGAGGGACTTGATAAAATACTTGAATCTGCCGGCTTTGAGCTGAGACAACCGGGGTGCTCTTCATGTCTTGCAATGAATGAAGATAAAATACCGGCTGGAAAATATGCTGTCTCAACATCAAATAGAAATTTTGAAGGACGGCAGGGACCCGGAGCAAGGACACTTCTTGCTAGTCCTCTTACGGCAGCAGCTGCTGCTTTGACGGGGAAAATCACTGATCCCAGGGAACTTTTAAATGATTAACACTGCAAAATGATCTGATATGCAAAAAGATAAATTTGATATACTGGAGTCGACCTGCGTACCGCTTCCTCTTGAAAACGTTGATACGGACCAGATAATACCTGCAAGGTTCCTGAGCGCAACATCACGGGAAGGCTTCGGGGAGAATCTTTTTCGCGACTGGCGATATAACAAGGCAGGAAATATAAATAAAGAATTTGTGCTGAATAATGCGCAGTACCTTGGCAATGTTCTTGTTGCGGGAAAGAATTTCGGATGCGGATCAAGCCGTGAACATGCTGTATGGGCCATCTCAGGATATGGATTCAGGGCAGTAGTTTCAAGCTTTTTTGCTGATATTTTCCGGAATAACTCCCTCAATAACGGACTCCTTCCTGTGGTGGTACCTGAGAGATATCTGGAAGATCTTTTGAAAACCATTACCGGCAACCCCGGCACCAGAGTCAGAATTGACCTTGGAAAACAGCAGTTCTCAGTTCTTCCTGACGGTGATCCGGTAACATTTGAAATAAATCCTTATAAAAAAGAGTGCCTCATGAAAGGCCTTGATGATATTGATTACCTGCTGAGCATCAGGGATGTGATCGCAGCTTTTGAATTCAGAAATACACTTAAATATGAGAATAGAAATAATGGATACGACCCTGAGGGACGGTGAGCAGACACAGGGTGTCTCCTATACTCCTCTCGAAAAACTTCACATAGCCAGACTGCTTCTTAAAGACCTGAACGTTGACCGTATTGAAGTAGCTTCAGCACGGGTATCTTCAGGTGAATTTGAAGCTTTAAGGAAGATAACAGATTGGGCCCGACATAACAATATACTTGAAAAGGTTGAAGTACTTGGGTTCGTTGATGGAGAAGTTTCTCTGAACTGGATAAAAAGTGCCGGAGGAAAAGTTGTAAACCTTTTATGTAAAGGATCGCTCAGACATCTCGAGAAACAGCTGAGGAAAACACCTGAAAGGCATGTAAGCGATATCAAAGAGATCATAAGAAAAGCAGAATCATCTGATATGCAGGTAAATATCTATCTTGAGGACTGGTCAAACGGGATGATCAGCTCTGAAGATTATGTTCTGTACATGCTTGATTCCCTCAAGGATGAAAAAGTTGAAAGATTCATGCTTCCCGACACACTGGGTATTCTTAATCCTGAACAGACCTTTGCTTTCTGTAAAAAGATCGTTGACAGGTACCCGTCGCTTCATTTTGATTTCCATGCTCATAATGATTACGATCTGGCTGTTGCCAATGTTTTTTCTGCAGTAAAAGCAGGGATAATAGGGATACATACTACAATAAACGGTCTCGGTGAACGTGCAGGCAACGCACCGCTTTCAAGCGTGATAGGCGTTCTGCGCGACCAGCTAAATGTAGAAACCGGCATTAATGAATTTGAAATTACCAAGGCAAGCAGGATCGTCGAAACATTCAGCGGGATAAGGATCCCTGTGAACAAACCGGTCATTGGGGAAAATGTCTTTACCCAAACATCAGGGATACATGCCGACGGCGACTGCAAGGACCATCTTTATTATAATAACCTCCTTCCGGAAAGATTCGGCAGAAAAAGAAAATATGCCCTCGGAAAACAGTCAGGAAAAGCTACGATCAGGAAGAACCTTGAAGAATACGGTCTTTCACTGACTCCTGAATCTGTTGAAAAGATAACGCAACGGGTGATTGAGCTTGGGGACAAAAAAGAAAATGTTACCAATGCCGATCTTCCATACATTATTGCCGATGTGCTGGGATCTGATACATCAGATTATAAGATCTTTATAAAGAACTATTCGCTTTCCCTTTCGTTCGGCTTAAAGCCTTTTGCCAGCGTACAGATAGAAATTGACGGAAACCTCTACCAGGAAACATCATCAGGAGACGGGCAATACGATGCTTTTATGAAGGCTCTTAGGGTGATCTATGACAGGCTTGGGAAAACTCTCCCTCTGCTTACTGATTACCAGGTATCAATACCTCCCGGCGGGAAAACAGATGCCCTTGTTGAAACTGCAATCACATGGAATCTGAATGAGCGGGAATTTAAAACCAGAGGGCTTGATGCCGATCAAACTGAATCAGCAATAAAAGCTACAGAAAAAATGCTGAACATAGTTGAGAATAACAAAATCAAGATAGCTAATAGACTGTTAATTAATACCTCCAGTGAATAATCATTGTACATTGTAAACTTATGAACAGATCATACAATATTGCAGTAATCCCAGGAGATGGCACAGGTCCCGAAGTTGTAAGGGAAGGGAAAAAAGTCCTTAGCGCCGCCGCTTCAAAATTCGGATTTAAGCTTAATTACGAAGAGTTCGATTTTGGCGGGGAACGTTACCTGAGAACAGGTGAAATACTTCCTGATTCATCAATAGAACAGCTGAAAAAATTTGATTCCATATTTCTTGGTGCAATAGGACATCCGGATGTAAAGCCCGGAATCCTTGAGAAAGGAATTCTCCTGAAACTGCGTTTTGAACTTGATCAGTATATCAACCTCCGTCCTGTTAAACTCTATCCCGGAGTGGCTACTCCCCTGAAAGATAAAGGGCCGGAACATATTGATTATGTGGTTGTAAGGGAGAACACTGGAGACGTGTATACGGGCGTCGGAGGTGTTACCCAGAAAGGCACTCCTCATGAAGTTGCAGTTCAGAATATGATATATACACGCATGCAGGTTGAACGTTGCCTGCGTTATGCTTTTGAATATACAAGGAAAAGAAAAAAGAAAAATACCCTGGCACTTTGCGGAAAGACAAATGTGCTGACGTATGTTTATGATCTTTGGGAAAGAGCATTTCATGAAATCGGCAAAGCTGATTTCCCGGATATTACCCGCGAATACTATCATGTGGATGCCACCGTCATGTGGATGGTTAAAAACCCTGAATGGTTTGATGTAATTGTTACCGGAAACATGTTCGGGGATATTATTACTGACCTCGGAGCAATTACACAGGGTGGAATGGGTATAGCTGCAGGGGGCAATATTAATCCCGATGGTGTTTCTATGTTTGAACCTATCGGCGGCTCCGCCCCTAAATATACCGGTAAAAATGTAATCAATCCGCTGGCTGCCATTTCAGCCGGTGCCATGATGTTTGATCACGTTGGCGAAGAGAAAGCTGCCCATGCCATTGAAAGTGCCATTATGGATGTAACGGCCAGCAAGATAAAAAACCTTGGTGCCGGTCGGATGGGTTACTCAACTTCCGAAGTCGGGGACCTTGTTGCTGAAAGGATTTAATTGTTAAATATTCAATTTTTTAAGTAATTTGTACTATTTATTAAGTTTTTATTATCTTTGCATTTACATTTTTAAGAAATGAGTTACACAAAATTACATCACCATCACTCTCATACCTGCTCTCAGGCGAGGAGATAGTGATATATGTATATTTAAAAATATTATAAATCCCGTCTGAGCACACCAGATGGGTTTTTTATTTCTGTCGGGTTTGCTCAGACAAAATGAAAATAAAATGAGCAAACTGAAAATTGCAATTCAAAAGAGCGGACGGTTAAGCGAAAACTCCCGCAAACTGCTTGAAGAGTGTGGATTGAAGTTTTCAAACGGAACAAGTGTCCTGAAAACTGCTGCAAAAAATTTCCCTGTTGAGATACTGTTCCTGAGAGACGACGATATTCCGCAATATGTCGAACAGCAGGTTGCTGATATTGGCATCCTGGGTAAAAACGTGGTCCTTGAAAAGAATAAGGATGTAATAATTCTTGAACAGCTGGGTTTTGCGCAGTGCCGTCTGTGCCTGGCTGTCCCCAAAGAGGATAATTACACAGGTCCTGCTTACTTTAATAACAAAAAAGTAGCAACAAGCTATCCCAGGCTTCTCAGCGAATATTTCACAAAAAACAACATTTCAGCCGAGATTGAAGAGATCAGCGGAAGTGTGGAAATAGCTCCGGGTATCGGTCTTGCTGATGCAGTATGCGATATAGCAAGCTCAGGCAGTACGCTGTTAACCAATGGATTACGTGAAGTTACAACTATCCTGAAAAGCGAAGCCGTGATCATCGGAAATAAAAACCTTAGCGGGGCAAAAAAGGATATCCTGAACAAACTTCTTTTCAGGATACGGGCGGTCAGGAATGCCAGGGAGAACAAATATATCCTGCTTAATGCTCCTGAATCAGCCATCCCCGGAATTTGCAGGATCTTACCGGGA
This sequence comes from uncultured Rikenellaceae bacterium, assembly GCA_964557905.1. Classification (GTDB taxonomy): domain Bacteria; phylum Bacteroidota; class Bacteroidia; order Bacteroidales; family VadinHA17; genus LD21. The sequence continues at coordinate 12,025 of CAZLCF010000031.1, forward strand.
ATAAAAAGTCCTACTATCCTTCCCCTTGCCGAAAAAGGGTGGTGCAGCCTTCATTCAGTTGTCAGGGAAGATGAATTCTGGGAAAGAATCGATCAGCTGAAAGCTGCAGGCGCTGAGGGGATCCTTGTAATACCAATCGAAAAAATGATACTTTGATGAAGACGATCCTTTACCCCCTGAAAGAGACCTGGGATAAACTATGCAGCCGTCCGGCATTTGACAGGTCAGACCTTGATGAAATAGTAAAGAGCATACTGAACAGGATCAGATCGGAGGGCGATAAAGCTCTGTCAGATTATTCTCTGAAATATGATAATCTTAAACTGGATGAAATTAAAGTCTCACAGGAAGAGATAAAAGAATCAAAGAAGCAGATCGCAACTGAGGTAATAAAAGCAATAAATATTGCCAGGGAAAATATTGAAAAATTCCACAGGACTCAGATTTTCAAGGAAGAGGTAGTTGAGACTGTGCCGGGAATAAAATGCTGGAGAAAAAATGTTGCTATAGAGAAAGTCGGATTATATATCCCGGGGGGTACAGCACCACTTTTTTCCTCCGTTCTAATGCTTGGTGTCCCGGCAAAAATTGCTGGATGCAGACAGGTTGTGATGTGCACTCCTCCTGACAGCAACGGAAAAATAAATCCGTTGATTCTATATGCAGGTTCTCTGACAGGTATTACTGATATTTATAAAATTGGAGGTGCGCAGGCTATTGCAGCAATGGCATATGGAACTGAAACGGTACCGCAGGTTTATAAAATATTTGGCCCCGGAAATCAGTACGTAACAAGGGCGAAAGAGCTGGTCCAGACCGATGGAATCGCTATTGATATGCCTGCCGGTCCAACTGAAGTCCTTGTCATCGCTGATGATACTGCGGATCCGGAATTTGTTGCAGCTGACCTGCTTTCACAGTCAGAGCACGGCCCTGACAGCCAGGTAATATTCCTGACAGACAGCAAAAAAATTATGGTCAGTGTAATTTCAGAGATTGAAAAACAGCTCGATCGCCTGCCAAGGAAAGATATTGCCAGACAGGCACTGGAGAACAGTATCTGCACTCTGCTGCCTGGTCTTGAAGAGTGCCTGGAATTCAGCAATATGTACGCTCCCGAACACCTGGTAATAAATACTGCAAACGCTTCTGAGCTTGCTGAAAAAGTGAAAAATGCAGGATCTGTGTTCATCGGCAACTATTCCTGCGAAAGCGCTGGGGATTATGCATCCGGTACAAATCACACTTTACCTACAAACGGATTTGCAAAAAGCTTCAGCGGCGTTTCAGTGGATAGTTTTGTAAAAAAGATAACCTTCCAGGAAATTAGTGCTGGGGGGATGAAAAAAATAGGACCTGCAATTGAAGTGATGGCAGACGCAGAGTCACTTTACGGCCATAGAAATGCAGTAACTGTCAGATTAAATAAAATCAACAATGATTAGTTTAGACAAGCTTGTCAGAAATAATGTAAAGATCCTTACTCCGTATTCATGCGCCAGGGATGAATTCCATGGTAAGACTGGAGTTTTCCTGGATGCTAACGAAAATCCTTTCGGATCACTTAACAGATATCCCGATCCATATCAGAAAGAGTTGAAATCAGCAATCAGTAGAATTAAGAAAATGCCTGAAGAAAATATCTTTCTCGGCAATGGAAGCGACGAGATCATTGATCTGTGCTTCAGAATATTCTGTAATCCGGGAATTGATAAAGCGCTTACCTTCTCCCCTACCTATGGCATGTACGAAGTCTCAGCAGCAGCAAATGACATTCAGATGATCAGGGTCCCGCTGAATGAGCAATTTCAGATTGATTATAATGATATAACACCATGGTTATCAGACAAAAACCTGAAGCTAATCCTGATCTGTTCTCCAAACAATCCAACAGGCAACTGCCAGGATAAAAATGTCATTGAAAAAATAATTTACTCCTTTGACGGCATTGTTCTGCTTGACGAAGCATATATTGACTTTGCCGGGAAACCATCATTTAAGGATTGCACAGATTCTTACCCCAACCTGGTAGTCATGCAGACATTCAGCAAAGCATACGGACTTGCCTCTGTAAGAGTAGGGATGGCATTTGCAAATCCTGATATCCTTCACTATTTCAATAAAATGAAACCTCCATTTAACATAAGTACACTTAACCAGAAAATCGTACTTAACAGGCTTTCGGATTTATCTTCTTACAGGGAGGAGGTAAAGAAAATCATTGAAGAAAGGATGAGACTTTCATCAGAACTTAAGAAACTGCCGGTTAGTGAAAAAGTATACCCATCTGATGCAAATTTTATCCTGGTTGAGTTCAGGGATGCGGCATTGATCTATAACTATCTGGTCAACAATGGGATTATTGTCAGAAACCGCAGCAGTGCGGTTGATAACTGTCTCAGGATAACAATCGGAACAAAGAATGAAAACAATAAGCTGTTAGGTGCATTAAAATCATTTCAGATATGAAAAAAGTCCTTTTTATTGACAGGGATGGAACAATAATCACCGAGCCGGAAGATGAACAGGTTGACAGTCTGGAAAAATTCAGGTTCATCCCAGGTGCAATAACAGGTCTCGCCAGGATTGCCAGGGAGACTGAGCTTGAACTTGTCATGATAACTAACCAGGATGGACTCGGAACTCCTTCCTTCGCTGAAGAAACATTCTGGCCGGCTCATGACAAAATGTTGCAGATACTTAAGGATGAAGGAGTCGAATTTGCAGCGATCTTCATTGACAGGACATTCCCTGAAGAGAAGGCTCCCACCCGTAAACCCGGAACAGCAATGCTGGTAAAATATCTTGCCGGGGGTGTTGATCTGGATAATTCTTATGTTATCGGAGACAGGCAGACTGATATCGAACTGGCCGGGAATCTTGGCTGCAACGCAATCTTCTTCAGCAAAAAATATTCTGATGATGCTGTCCTGTCAACAACTGACTGGCATGAGATCTGTGAGTTTCTCAAATCCAGGCCAAGAACAGCTACAGTTGAGAGAAAAACCGGCGAAACTGATATAACTGTCAGACTTAATATTGACGGATCCGGAAAAAGTCAGATCAATACAGGTATCGGATTTTTTGACCATATGCTCGACCAGGTTGCCAGGCACGGAAGCTTTGACCTTGTAATTGATGCCAAAGGTGATAAGACAGATGACGGCCACCACCTGGTTGAGGATATTGCCATCTGTCTTGGAGAAGCATTTTGTAAAGCGGTTGGCGGTAAAAAGGGAATTGAAAGATACAGCTTTGTACTTCCAATGGATGATTGCCTCGCACAGGTTGCCGTTGACATAGGCGGCAGACCATGGATCGTATGGGAATCTGAATTCATAATTCCGAAAATTGGTCTAATACCTGTTGAAATGTTTTTTCACTTTTTTAAATCATTCAGCGATAATGCTAAGTGCAATCTGAATATCAAAGCTGAGGGAAGCAATGACCATCATAAGATTGAAGCAATCTTCAAAGCCTTTGCCCGTGCATTGAAACTGGCTGTAAAACAAACAGATAACTACAACATGCCTTCCACAAAAGGAACACTATGATCGCAATTATTAAATATAATGCAGGAAACATCATGTCGGTTCAGAATGCTTTGTCAAGGCTTGGGCATAATTGCATAATTACGGATGATAAGGAGGAAATCCGGAAGGCCGAAAAAGTAATATTCCCCGGTGTCGGTGAAGCGAGCTCTGCAATGAAATATCTTAAAGAAAGAGGGCTTGACCGGCTGATATTGTCATTGAAACAGCCTGTACTGGGGATATGTCTGGGTCTGCAGTTAATGTGCAGTCGTTCTGAAGAAGGTGATACCAACTGCCTGAGAATCTTTGATAATGATGTCAGGTTATTTCCCCGGACCGGCATTGTACCGCATATGGGATGGAACAATTTCTTCTCAGTTAAAGGGGACCTTTTCAGAGGCATTTCTGCAGAAGACGATGTCTATTATGTGCATAGCTTCTACCCTGAGATTTCTTCATGTACCACAGCCGTCTGTAATTATATACTGCCTTTCAGCGCTGCAATGCAGGAAGGGAATTTTTATGCAACACAATTTCACCCAGAGAAATCTGCGGAAACCGGTGAAAGGATACTCAAAAACTTCCTGGACTTATGAGAATAATAATGGCTCTTGATATAATTGACGGTAAATGCGTACGGCTCACCCGGGGAAATTATGACACGAAGAAAATTTATAGTGAAAGTCCCCTGGAGTTTGCTAAAAGAATTGAAGATAATGGAATTAAGTACATTCATCTTGTTGATCTTGATGGTGCAAGGAATAAGAAGATCATTAATTACAAGATACTTGAAGAGATATCCTCAGGGACAAAATTAAATATCGACTTTGGAGGAGGGCTGAGATCGCAAGATGATCTTAAAATCGCCTTTAATTCAGGTGCGAGACAGATCACAGCAGGTACAATTGCTGTTACCCGGCCATCTCTGTTCCTGGAATGGCTTGGGCATTATGGCAATGACAGGATCATCCTGGGAGCAGACTTCAGAGAGAGGAAAATAGTATCAGGAGCATGGACAAAGATCTCGCAGGAAGATATCGCATCATTTATTTCCGCCTATTGTTCACGGGGAGTGAGCTACTCAATCTGTACTGATGTGGAAAGGGATGGAATGATGACCGGACCGGCAACAGATTTATATAAGGAGATCCTTGGATCAGTTAAGATCAATCTTATCGCCAGTGGCGGAATCTCTTCCTTAAAAGACATTGAAGATATTAAAGCCGCTGGTTGTGAGGGAGTTATTATAGGAAAGGCAGTATATGAAGGAAAAATAAAATTAAAAGAATTAAGCTCATTATGCTGAAGAAAAGAATTATACCGTGCCTGGATATCAGGGATGGCAGGACCGTAAAGGGCGTCAATTTTATAAATATCAGGGACGCCGGTGATCCTGTTGTGCTGGCAAAATTGTACGTTGCCCGGGGTGCTGATGAACTGGTCTTCCTGGATATCACGGCTACAATTGAAAACCGGCAGACTCTTATCACGCTGGTTGAAAGAATAGCGGCTGAAATAAATATTCCTTTTACGGTCGGAGGCGGAATCAACAGTGCTGATGATGTCGGTTCACTTCTGAAAGCCGGTGCAGACAAGATAACGATTAACTCGGCAGCTGTAAGAAGACCTGAACTGATAGCTGAAATTGCGGGAAAATTCGGGCGTCAGTGTATCGTGGTAGCAATTGACACAAACATAAGAAACGGCGAATGGATAGTTTATGTCGACGGAGGCCGGTCTCCTTTCGCGCTCAAAACGGTTGATTGGGCCAAAAAAGCTGAGAGCCTCGGGGCCGGAGAAATATTGCTTACATCAATGAAAAATGATGGGACAAAAGAAGGATTCTCAATTGAGATTACAGAAATGATAAGCCGGAAAGTAAACATTCCCGTTATCGCTTCAGGCGGCGCAGGTAAAAAAGAACACTTCAAAGAGGTTTTTACCTTTACCGGCTGCAGTGCAGCCCTGGCAGCAAGTGTTTTTCACTATGGTGAAATAGATATAAAAGAACTTAAAGAATATCTTAAGAATGAAGGTATTGCAGTAAGGATAAAAAAACTCTATTTATATGAAACAGATCAACTTCAATAAAGGAAACGGCCTGGTACCAGCAGTAATCCAGGACAATACAACACTCCAGGTGTTGATGGTCGGCTTTATGAATGAGGAAGCGCTGGAAAAAACAAGCAGAGAAGGAAAAGTGACTTTCTTTTCCAGGAGCAAAAACTGTCTATGGACCAAAGGTGAGACTTCCAGCAACTATCTTACTGTTAAAGAAATAACAGCAGATTGCGATAATGATTCACTGCTTATCAGGGTGGATCCTGCCG
>CAZLCF010000032.1:0-17514 GCA_964557905.1 uncultured Rikenellaceae bacterium
AGTCCGAACCTGTATCTCCGCCACCAATTACAAGTACCTTTTTCCCTTCAGCATTAATAGGATTATCGGCAATGGATATTATTCCTGCATTTACCCTGTTTTGAGCTGTTAGAAAATCCATTGCATAATATATCCCTTCGAATTCACTCCCTTCAATTTTAAGTCCGCGGGGATGACCTGCTCCGATGGCAATACATACAGCGTCAAATGTATCCATCACTTCTTTACCGGACAGATCTTTGCCGATAGTGACACATGCCTGGATTATCAGACCCTCTTTTATCATAAGATCAAGCCTCCTGTCAACTGTTGCCTTGCTCAATTTGAAATCAGGGATTCCGTATCTCAGCAATCCTCCCGCTTTTTCGTCTTTTTCGAAAAGAGTAACCAGGTGTCCTGCTTTGTTCAGCAGGTCAGCAGCAGCCATTCCCGCCGGACCACTTCCGATTACAGCAACAGTTTTACCTGTTCGTTTTTTCGGAGGGGCAGGTTTTATATATCCTTCAGCAAAAGCTCTTTCCGTAATTGCCACCTCGTTTTCACGTATCGTCACCGGTTCCAGGTTAATATTAAGAACACAGGCATATTCACAGCCTGCCGGGCATATCCTTCCGGTAAACTCAGGGAAATTATTTGTGGCATTCAGTCTTTCATAAGCTGCTTTCCAGTCTCCTGAAAATAACAGGTCGTTCCATTCAGGGATCAGGTTATCAACAGGGCAGCTCCAGTGACAGAAAGGAACACCGCAATCCATGCATCTTGATGCCTGCAGCATCCTGTCCTCACTGTTAAGCACCTGTTCTACTTCACTGAAATCGCATATTCTTTCGTGAAGAGGCCTGTTCCCTGCTTCCTTCCTTTTTATCTTTAAAAATCCTGTTATATCCGCCATGATTATCTGATTATTAATTCATTGCAGTTAATTTCCGGGGCCAATTTCCACATCCATTTCCACACCGGCTATTTTCTTTCTTATCTCTTCCAGTTTTTGCTCCTGAAGCACCTTTTTATAATCATACGGGATAACCTTTATGAACATTGGAATGAACTTATCGGGATCATCAAGTATCATCTTTGCTTTTTTGCTCGATGTAAACCGATGATGACGTGAAATAAGGTCTGTCAGCTCATTAATATCGTTCAGGTCTTCCACAAGGGACAATTCGACCATTCCCATATTGCAGTAATAATCAAAATTTCCGGATTCATTAAGAACATAGGCAATACCACCACTCATACCTGCGGCGAAGTTGCTTCCGGTTTTTCCCAGGACAACAACTCTTCCTCCTGTCATGTATTCGCAGCAATGGTTTCCAACTCCTTCCACAACAGCAATAGCTCCGCTGTTCCTTACACCAAATCTTTCCCCGGCAATACCTGAAATAAATACTTCGCCACGTGTAGCGCCATAAAGCACGGTATTCCCTATGATTATGTTCTTGTCAGGTTCGAAGGTAGAATCAGCTGGAGGAACGACAATGATCCTTCCCCCTGAAAGACCTTTTGCCAGGTAATCGTTCGAATCTCCTTCAAGGAACAGCTCTATCCCAGGGGAGAGAAAAGCCCCAAAGCTCTGGCCCGCAGAACCGTAGAACCTGCATTTGATAGTTCCGTCAGGCAATCCTGCTGATCCGTATAGAGATGCGATCTTACCTGAAAGCATGGCTCCGGTAGTCCTGTCGGTGTTCCTGATAGTCCGTTTTAACTCAACTGGTTGTTTGTTTATTATTGCTTCCTGGGCATCAGCAATAAGATCAACATCCAGGATATTGGTTATCTTATTCTTTTGTTTTTCAATACAATACATTGGATTTACCTCAGATCCGGATGGGAGGGTCAGCAATCCGTTAAGATCAAGGTTTTTTATCTTCCAGTGATCAACTTCCGGATTACGCTCAAGCAGGTCGACGCGTCCGATTATCTCATCAAGCCTCCTGTATCCGAGATCGGCCAGGTATCCTCTGACATCTTCTGCAAGAAATCTGAAATAATTGACAAGGTATTCGGCTTTTCCCAGGAATCTCTTCCTGAGTTCAGGGTTCTGCGTAGCGACACCCGCCGGGCATGTATTAAGATGGCATTTCCGCATCATTACACATCCGAGCACGACCAGGGCGCTTGTGGAGAATCCGAATTCCTCGGCGCCCAGCAATGCAGTCATAATTATATCCAATCCGGTTTTCAGCTGGCCGTCGGCCTGGAGCATTACCTTGCGCCGGAGGTTATTCATCACAAGGGTTTGTTGCGTTTCGGCAAGGCCCAGTTCAAGAGGCATTCCGGCATGTTTTATTGATGATGAAGGGCTTGCCCCCGTCCCGCCTTCATACCCGCTGATAGAAATAATATCTGCACCGGCTTTTGTAACTCCGGCAGCAATGGTGCCGACACCACTCTCGGAAACAAGCTTGACACTGATTTTTGCCTCAGGATTGACATTCTTCAGGTCGAAGATCAGCTGTGACAGATCCTCAATTGAGTATATGTCGTGATGAGGAGGTGGTGAAATGAGAGTGATCCCGGGAATTGAATACCTGGTTTTTGCAATGATCCTGTCAACTTTATGACCAGGTAGCTGACCTCCTTCTCCGGGTTTCGCTCCCTGGGCTATTTTAATCTGTATTTCATCGGCATTGACAAGGTATTCGGTTGTCACACCAAACCTGCCGCTGGCAACCTGTTTAATTGCGCTTCTAGTACATACTCCGTCTTCGCGGGGTTTGAATCTTTCAGGATCCTCTCCGCCTTCACCTGTATTACTGCGGCCTCCGATGCGGTTCATGGCGATTGCCACAGTTTCATGCGCATCCAGACTAATTGCCCCGTATGACATTGCCCCTGTGACGAACCGTTTCATTATACTTTCAACAGGTTCAATTTCTTCGATCGGGATGGGATTCTTCTTAATTTTTAATAGTCCCCGTATAAATCCGGGGTAAGCCGTATCATTGTTCGCCTTATTGCTGAATTCCCTGAATTTATCATGGTCACCTGTTCTTGTACTCCATTGCAGGAGTGAAATGGTTTCGGGATTCCATGCATGATGTTCGCCATGCTTTCTGAATGAATATACTCCTTCAGTAAGTATTTCAGGCTGTTGTTCTTCAATAAAGGCTAATCTGTGAGGTATAAGAACTTCTTCGGCAATCTCGTTCATGCCAATTCCCCCGATCCTCGAAATAGTGCCTGCGAAATATTTATCAATTACATCGGGATGTATTCCTATAGCTTCAAAAATCTGGGAGGACCGGTAGCTTCTGAGAGTGCTGATCCCCATTTTTGACATTATTTTAAGGATGCCTTTGTTTATTGAGTTTATATAGTTTGCCTCAGCTTTCTGATAATCGAGCTGGATCGCTTTCTCTTTTACAAGCCTGTCAATTATAGCAAAGCTCATATAAGGATTAATAATGCTTGCTCCATAACCAAAAAGCAGTGCAAAGTGCATTACTTCTCGGGGCTCTGCACTCTCCACTACTATGTCAATCTGCATACGCTTGCGTTTCTCAATCAGGTGGTGGTGAATTGCCGAGACAGCCAATAATGACGGAATAGGTGCAATATTTTCTCCTATACCCCTGTCAGAGATTATAATATAGTTTTTGCCATCATCAACTGCTTTTTCGGCATCGATACACAGCTGATCGACAGCATGCTGCAGCCCTTCTGCTCCCTGCCGGATATCGAAATGCATCGGGAGATTGGCAGCAGAGAATCCCTTGTATCTCAGGTTTTTAACGACATGGAAATAAGTATTTGATATCACAGGATTCCTGAAACGGACCATTTTTACATGATCGGGCGATTTATCAAGCAGATTCTGCTGAAGCGAGCCAAGATAACCCGAAAGAGTCATTACAAGTTCCTCCCTGATAGGATCGATCGGCGGATTTGTGACCTGTGCGAACATCTGTTTAAAATAGTTGAACAGGCGGTATGGTTTCCTTGAAAGAACTGCAAGAGGGACATCATTGCCCATCGAGCCTAAAGGTTCTTTGCCAGTGGCGGCCATTTCCCTGATAATCTTTTCAATATCTTCCCTGGAATAATTAAAGGAGGTGATGTATTTTTTGTAGTCGGGTCCCATATCTGATGTAATAACCTGGCCGGTTTCTATCTCCTCGAGATTAACCATATTCTGCTGAATCCATTTTCCGTATGGAAATTCACCGGCAAGTTTGGCTTTCAGTTCATTATCATAAATGATTTTACCAGTTTCAGTATCAACAAGAAGCATTTTCCCGGGCTTCAATCTTCCTTTTTCCTTTATTTCTTCAGGGGAAAATGTCTGTACCCCTGTTTCTGATCCCATTACGATCAGGTCGTTCCTGGTTATTACATATCTTGACGGTCGCAATCCGTTCCTGTCAAGCATGCCGCCGATGTAACGGCCGTCAGAAAATATCAGTGAAGCCGGACCGTCCCATGGTTCCATAAATGTGGAATGATAGTGATAAAAAGCCCTTAATTCAGTTGAAATGGGATTTTTGGTATTTATCGATTCAGGTATAAGAATCGACATAGCATAAGGAAGCGATTTACCACTCATGACCAGGAATTCAAGTACATTATCCAGCGATGCTGAATCACTCTTCCCAGGCTCTATAATCGGGTATATTCTTGACAGATCACCCAGTTCTTCTGATTTAAGTATGGATTCCCTGGCTTCCATCCAGAGCCTGTTTCCCCTGATGGTGTTTATCTCGCCGTTGTGTCCCAGCATCCTGAATGGTTGTGCAAGATCCCAGCTTGGAAAAGTATTTGTGCTGAAACGGGAATGCACAAGGGCTATGCCGCTTTGAAGACGTTCATCAGTAAGATCCGTGAAATATTCCCTGAGCTGTACTGACGTCAGCATACCTTTATATACCAGAACTTTAGTGGATAGACTTGGTATATAAAAAAAGTTCTTTTGCTTTATGTCTGAATCCCGTATGATCCTTTCAGTCCGTTTCCTGATTATATATAGTTTGCGTTCCAGGTCATACTGCTGTATATCAGCACCTAAAAGTATCTGCTTTATTGAGGGTTCAGCGGCCAGTGATATTTCACCGAGGACAGAATTATTGCGCGGAACTTCACGGAAACCGATAAAACTTACCTCTTCTTCCTTTATGATATTTAGTAAAACCTCCTCACATTTTATTGCATCATTGTCATCTTTTGGCAGAAATATAAGACCTGTCCCGAATTGTCCTTCAGGTGGTAATGAATAACCCTGGATAAGATAAAAATCGCGGGGAACCTGCAACATAATACCGGCACCGTCACCGGTTCTGCTGTCAGCTCCTTCCGCACCCCTGTGAGTCATATTGCTGAGAATATCAAGACCCTGGCTGATTATTGAATGTGATTTCCTGCTTTTCAGATGGGCAACGAAACCGATTCCGCAGCTGTCATGTTCAAATTCCTTTCTGTACAATCCCTGGCTTTCAGGCCATTCAGCTTTATTCATGATTTTATTTCTTCTGTTGCTGCATTAACAAAAACCGTTCTCTTTAACTTAAGAGAACGGTTATCCCTAATCCAATACCATATACCATTCTCACTCTTTCGCTGTAAACCTTAAAACAGGAAATAATGATAATATGGATTTTATTGAACTCATTTTTAATATTACGTTGCAAATATAGGAACTTTTATTTCAATTTGATGCAAATATGAAGAAAAAATATATAGAAATTAAGTTAAATGCTGAAAAGTTTTAAACTTAGTAATTAACATTAACTAAAGTGGATTAAATCAGGAATTCTTACAGCACCGTAACATTCAGATCATTTTTTATTGAATACCTGAAAATTCCGAGGGAAATCCCGGGCTGCTTTACAGTGAAAAAATTTATGAAACAGCAGTTCATACTGCTTCAGGACAAAAAGAGTTGCACTTATAGTGAAAGTTATTAACAGCTATGATGCAATATTTTTTCTGATAACCGGTCAGAATAAAGCTGATATCGTTCATAAAATAATTGGACTAAGTTCGGATGCTGTTGCGTTTCCCGCCACTCATAAAATTTCTGTCTATGAAAAAACAATCTGACTGCACGATAAATAAGCAGTCAGGTTTTTGAATTGGTAATTTAACTGTTAAAAACTTAATAAAATTCTGTTACTATATTATTTAAATTTGATTTTGTTTAATCAAAATTTATAAAATCATGGCACACGAAAAAGCAAAAGCACAACCAAAAGTCAAGAAACAGGCTACAAAAACCCTGAAACAAAAGCGTGCTGTAAAAAAAGCCAAGAAAGCCGTAAAGAAATAACAGAAACCGGTTTTACGCAATTATAGGCTTTTAGTTTAATGGCTTGCAGGTCTCAAAAGTCCTGCAAGTTTCTTTTATAAAAAAAAGCCGTCGTATGCCGACGGCTTTAATAACAATCTCTTTAACTATCTATTGAGCTAGTTTGACGTTAACTGCATTAAGTCCTTTTTTACCTTCTGCAAGTTCAAACGTTACTTCATCATTATCTTTGATCTTATCAATAAGACCTGATGCATGTACAAAATATTCGTTATCTGAATCTGCATCCTTAATGAAGCCGAATCTTTTTGATACATTGTAAAATTTAACTGTTCCTTTGTTCATTGTGTGATGTTTTAAAATTAAGGGCGCTAAAATAACTATTTATATTGAAATATTCAAATAAAAAACCTTTTCAGGGGCAGAATGAAGAATTATTGAAGCCTTGTTGTATAATATATCTGTCATTACTTCATTATGGATAATTATGTCTGACCTGAAAATATTTTTACTTTTATTGTCAAAAATAATGAGATTGGTGATGAAAAGACTTTTTGTTTTCGGAGCTGCAATATTATTGTCAGGATTTTGCATGTTTGGACAGACAAGCTTGCTGACCACTGCTGAAAGTTCTGATTTCAAATCCACATCAGATTATGATGATGTAATGAACTTTATAGGACAGTTAAAGAAATCATCAAGATTCCTCAGGGTCGAAACCATTGCAAAATCTATTGAAGGAAGAGATATCCCGCTGCTGATAATAGGGAATCCGCTTCCAAAAACGCCGGCTCAGCTTGTAAATGATGACCGTATTGTAATTTATATTCAGGCGAATATTCATGCAGGTGAGGTTGAGGGGAAAGAAGCATCATTAATGTTTGTTCGGGATCTTCTTTCAGAAAAGAATCCTGAACTTCTGAAGCATATAGTGCTTCTGATATGTCCAAACTTCAATCCTGACGGTAATGAAAAGATCAGTCCTGCAAACAGAACCAATCAGAACGGACCCATAAATGGAGTGGGAGTGAGGCATAACGGACAGTTCCTCGACCTTAACAGGGATGTCATGAAAGCCGAATCACCTGAGGTCAGAGGAGTCATAACAAAGGTTTTCAATATGTGGGATCCGGCAGTATTTATGGATTGCCATACAACCGATGGTTCATTTCATGTGGAACCGGTAACCTTTACATGGATGGTCAATCCGAACGGAGACAACTCGCTGATTCACTATATGCGCGATAAGATGATCCCGGAAATGTCGGGTACTCTTTTAAATAAGTATAAGGTTGAAAACTGCTATTACGGTGAGTTCAATGATATGATGAAACCTGATACCGGCTGGTTTTATGACGCTGCAGAACCAAGGTATATGAGCAATTATTTTGGATTGCGAAACAGGCTGGGAATTCTGAATGAAAATTATGTACATGCTGATTATAAGTCACGTGTATTAGGATGCTATTATCTTATAAAATCTCTTACCGATTATGCATCAATACACAAAGCGGAAATTAATGAAATGCTGAAGGAAGTTGATGCAAAAACCATTCAGCGGGGATTAAATCCATCTCCAACAGACTCATTTGCAATAGAATATGGAGTCCGTCCTGCTCCTGAGAAGGTTGCGATCAAAACGTATGAAGCTGAACCTTTATCGGATCCGGATGTTTGGCCGCCGTTTAAGAGGACCGATCGGCAGGTAAATGTTACTGTACCTTATTATATCGACTTCTTTCCCACCCGGAGTGTAAGATTCCCTTTTGCCTATCTGGTTGCAGTCAGCGATCGGGAGGTGGTTAACCTGCTTAAAATTCATGGGATCAGGATGGAAAAACTGACAGCTGCTTCAAAACTGGAAGTAGAACGATTTGAGATAAGCGAGCTGAAAGGTTCAGCGCGTCTGAACCAGGGTCATTATACAAATACAATAAAAGGTAAGTCCATCAGGGAGAATTTTGAATTCCCTGCCGGAACATTAGTTGTAAGAACATCACAACCGCTTGCCAATCTTGCTGCTTATCTGCTTGAACCACAGTCAAATGATGGTTTGACTACATGGAATTTCCTTGACCGTTACCTGGTACCGCAGTGGGGATGGGGCTATTATGTGTTCCCTATTTATAAGGTTATTGTACCCGTTGAGATGAAAACAATTTCTTTAAATTAGAATTCATTTTATTTGCGTGTAAATTTATCAAATACCGTAATAACGGGTAATACATTTCCCTGTTCATCAAAAAAATCTCGGGATGATCTGCCGCCCATTGTTGCAGGCTCCCACCAGAATATTCCAACACCCAGGTTATCGGGAGTGTTCAGGACAATGTTATTGACCTCTTCAAGAAATTCCTTCTGCCCCTCGGGTGTTTCAGAAAAAGGAGCGGGTTTATTCCTGTATTCTGTTGGTGAGGCACAATATGCAACCTCAACCAGGATGACAGGCTTTTTATATTCTTTCGCCATGAATATCATGTTATTCCGGAGATCAAGGAGAGTCCCATGCCACCAGGGATAATATGATTGTCCGACATAATCGAATTCAATGCCATATGACAGGAATTTGTCAAAGAAATATTTTGTCTTCTCTTTATTTCCCCCCTGATCTATATGTATCATGATTTTCGGGTAATCACTTTGTCCTGAGCCCGCATATACTCCTTCAACACCTGCCCTGACAAGCTCGGCAAAATTATCCCAGTTTTCCGGGAGCTTGCCGTCCGGCCAGAGCATTCCGTTAATTACTTCATTTCCAATCTGTACCATATTCGGAAGAACACCTGCATCTTTAAAGGCTCTGATTGTTTCGACCGTATAATCATGAACCGCCTTGACCAGTTCTTCATGCGACAGCTTTTCCCATGCTTTAGGGATATACTGTTTGCCGGGATCTGCCCACGTATCTGAATAATGGTAATCAAGCAGAAATTTAAATCCCAGGTCTTTTGCCTCCCTTGCCAGGGTTATGGTATACTCTAGATTGTTAGGAAGAATGGTTGGAGAATGAAAAAGACGCAGCCTGATCCAATTATAGCCGTGATCCCTGAAAATTAACAAACCTTTTTTTACCGAATCATTTTCCCTGAATGAAAATCCTCTGTCTTCAGCGCTTTTTAAAAATGAAAGATCAGCTCCGATTGCATATTCCTGTCCTGATACTTTTATAGGAAATAATGTTAAAAGAATAACACTATTTACAGCTATATACTTTTTTATCCATGACAAATTATAACGTTCCATCCTGTAATAATTTATTTGATCAAATTTACATTAAACAGACAAAAAGACAAACAGACAATTATTCCCGTAAATCCATAACATATTCATCTTATTTTAATAACATTGCAGGAAATTTAATTTATTCTGATCTTTAATGATCAAATAACCAGGTCAAAAGAACTGATCATGAGAAAATGGCGTATTGAAGACTCAGCTGAATTATATAATATCAACGGGTGGGGTGTACCCTATTTTTCAATTAATGATAAGGGGCATGTGACAGTTACCCCTCAGAAAAATGGTGCATCGGTTGATCTCAAGGAGCTGCTTGATGAATTGATCCTTACGGATGTTTCAACACCTGTGCTGATCAGGTTCCCTGATATTCTGGATGACCGTATCATAAGTATCTCCAGATGCTTTAAGTCAGCTTCTGAGGAATATGGATACAATGCTCAGAATTTTATAATCTATCCGATTAAGGTCAATCAGATGAGACCGGTTGTGGAGGAGATTGTCAGTCATGGCAAGAAGTTCAACATAGGGCTGGAGGCTGGATCTAAGCCTGAGCTTCATGCTGTGATCGCAATTAACACTGATCCGGAGTCTCTTATAATATGTAACGGTTACAAGGATGAGGATTATATAGAGCTGGCTCTTCTTGCTCAGAAGATGGGCAAACGTATATTCCTGGTTGTGGAAAAGCCAAATGAACTCAGATTGATTGCCTCAATAGCAAAAAGGCTGAAAGTTAAGCCAAATCTGGGTATTCGTATCAAGCTTGCAAGCGTGGGAAGCGGCAAGTGGGAAGATTCGGGTGGTGATAACAGCAAATTCGGGCTTACATCAAGCGAGTTACTTGATGCAATTGACTTCCTGGAGAGAAATAAGATGAGATCCTGCTTGCGGCTTATTCATTTTCACATTGGAAGCCAGGTGACAAAGATCAGGAGGATAAAAATAGCATTGCGCGAAGCTTCAGAGTTCTATGTACAACTTCGCAAGCTGGGATTTAATGTCGAGTTTGTTGATATAGGAGGAGGTCTGGGAGTCGATTATGATGGTACTGGTTCATCGAACAGTGAGAGCAGCGTCAATTATACTCTACAGGAGTATGTCAATGATTCGGTAAGCACATTTGTAGATGCAAGCAACAAGAACAACATTCCCCATCCGAATGTAATAACTGAATCAGGGCGCTCGCTTGCAGCACACCATTCTGTTCTGGTATTTGAAGTCCTTGAAACAGCGACATTATCGTCGTGGGATCCTGAAGAGGATATAAATGATCACGATCATGAACTGGTAAAAGAGATTTATACTCTCTGGGAAAATGTCAATCAGCCGAAAATGCTTGAAACGTGGCACGATGCACAGCAGATACGGGAAGAAGCTCTTGACAGGTTCAGCCTGGGACTAATCGACCTGAAAACGAGAGCCCAGATTGAACGGCTTTTCTGGTCTATAGCGCGGAAAGTTTTCATGATTGTCAACACAACCAAGCATGTACCTGACGAGCTCAGGCAGATATCACGTATACTCTCGGATAAATATTTCTGTAATTTCTCCCTGTTTCAGTCCCTGCCAGATGCATGGGCAATTGACCAGATATTCCCGATAATGCCGATCCACAGACTTAACGAGGAACCCACCGTAGCAGCTACTATCCAGGATATGACCTGTGATTCCGACGGGAAGATTGACAATTTCATAGCAACGAGCAACTCACCGCATTTCCTTCCCGTTCACCCATTGAAAGGCAAAGAATCTTACTATATGGGCGTTTTTCTGGTAGGCGCATACCAGGAAATACTGGGTGATTTGCATAACCTGTTCGGAGATACAAATGCTGTTCATGTTTCGGTTGATAAAGATGGTTATAAAATCGACCAGGTAATTGATGGAGAGACAGTTGCAGAGGTCCTAGACTATGTTCAGTACAATGCAAAAAAAATGGTACGGACTGTAGAAACATGGGTCACATCCTCAGTAAAAAGCGGTATCATAACGCTGGAGGAGGGTAAGGAATTCCTCTCAAATTACCGGTCTGGCTTGTATGGCTATACTTACCTTGAATGAGATGAGGGTTATTATCAGATTAAATATTTATTTGAAAATCAGCATTATCGTAAAATCCGGCACATAAGGATTCTTTTGTCTGTTAATAATTGAAAATTTTAGGTTTTCTAAACAAAATTTTTCCTAACTTGGAGTTTTAATATTCCTGATCAAAGAATAGAGATTAATTCTAACCTTTTAATTATTAAACTATGAGCGAATCTACTTTTAATTTTAATGCTTTTATCAAGGATTCAATAGATGTCCTTGTAAAACCGAAAACTTACTTCTCGACAATGAAAACAACGGGAGGTATTGCGGAACCTCTGATCAAAGCACTGATCTATGGAGTGGTGGCCGGTCTGATAGCATTTATCTGGGGACTCCTGAAGATTGGCGGTTCTGTTGGTTTATTTGGAGGAGCAGTAGGTATCATGATGTTTATCTGGTACATAATCGGCGCCATTATTGGTCTGTTCGTCGGTGCCGTAATCGTGCTCATCATTTCTGCAATCTGCAAGGGGAGCACGGATTTTGAAGCTAATGCAAGAGTTACAGCATCGGTAATGGTAATTATGCCTATCAGTGCCTTACTGGCATTTGTATCCGGACTGAATCTCACTGCAGGTTCAATTATAGGACTGGCAGTTAATATTTTCGCCCTTTATCTTCTTTACCATGGACTGGTTGAGGCGCTAAAAGCAAAACCGGGAACTTCAAAAATTGTGATGATTGTTCTGGCAGCCTTGCTGGTTTTATTCTTCCTGGTAGGTCTGGGAGCAAAGAAAAAGGCATCCAAGTTTATTGATGAGTTTGAAAATAAAGATCTTAAAGAGCTTCTGAAGGATATAGAAACCGATTAACGGAAGTTTTAGAAACTATTAGCGCCAGACCATGTAACATATTTGTTCATTAGCGTCTGGCGCTTTCTTTTTATTCAGGTCAAACATATCACACTTGCCAACGAAGAATAGTTTTTATACATTTATGCACTTGTCCCGGGTAGTTTGAATCTGCCTGAGATAAAGAACGGGGTATAATTACTTTCAATCTGTAATGAAGAACTGGATCTTTTCCAGAAATATTCTTATTGTATTGACATACAGGATATTACTTGTATTATTCCTGTTTTCTTTAAGCCGTATCGGCTTTTATATACTCAACTTAAAGATGTTCACCGGGATGACACCCGGTGAGTTTTTATCTATTATGAAAGGCGGACTGTTGTTCGATATCTCAGCAACAGTATATATAAACAGCCTTTTCATCCTGTTGCATGTCCTGCCATTCGACATAAGATATAACAAGATATACCAGAAAGTACTGAAATATCTTTTCTTCATTACCAACGGCCTGGCCTATGCCATAAATTCAGCCGATTTTGTTTACTACAGGTTCGTCTTTAAACGTGCTACAGCCGATGTGTTTAAAACATTTGAAAATGAAACGAATCTGCCTAAATTGTTCTTCAAGTTCCTGATTGATTACTGGCAGGTTACATTGTTCTGTCTGTTAATCTGGTTCTTAATGATTTACCTGTACAATAAAGTAAAGGTCAGAAAACCTGAACCCTCGAACAGGGTAGCCTATTATATCATTAATATCCTGGCAATTCCATTAGTAGCTGCACTTGGTATAGGAGGTGCCAGAGGCGGATACAAACATTCAACACGTCCCATAACAATCAGTAATGCAGCACGTTATGTAAAAAATCCAAGAAATGTCGCAATGGTTCTTAATACTCCATTCAGCCTTTTCAGGACTTCAGGAAAAAAAGCGCTGGTGAAGTATGATTTTTATGATAGTGAAAAGCTTAATGAGCTGTATGATCCTCATTATATTCCCTCAGAGAACAAGCCGTTTAATAAAGAAAATATCGTCGTAATAATACTGGAGAGTTTTGCCCGTGAATACATTGGTTCGCTGAACAAGGATCTTGAAGGCGGTACCTACACAGGTTATACACCTTTTATTGATTCTCTGGTAAAAGAAAGCCTGACTTTTGAAGTTTCCCTTTGCAACGGAAGGAAATCAATCGATGCCATGCCTTCCATACTTGCATCACTGCCATCACTTGAGACACCTTACATCATATCTCATTACGCTAATAATCAGATCAATGGACTTGCTTCCCTGCTTAAGAAGAAAGGCTATTATACTGCTTTTTTCCATGGTGCACCAAACGGGTCAATGGGATTTGATTCATTTGCCAGAATGGCAGGCTTCGACGAATACGCAGGACTGGATCAGTATCCGGAAAAGAATGATTTCGATGGTATATGGGGTGTCTGGGATGAACCATTCTTCATGTTTTTTGCGGACAAGCTGAATAGTTATCCGGAACCATTCTTGGCTTCTATTTTTTCGGTTTCTTCACATCACCCTTTTGAAGTGCCGGAGAAATACAGGAATAAGTTCAAAAAAGGCCCGGCCCCGATTGTTGAAGTTGTCGGGTATACCGATTTTGCCCTTAATCAATTATTTGATAAGATTTCTGATGCTTCCTGGTTCAATAATACTCTTTTTGTAATAACAGCAGACCATACCAATGAGTCAATACATAAGGAGTATCAGAATGATTTTGGGGTATATGGCATTCCTATAATATTCTTTAAGCCGGGAAGTACATTAAAAGGTATGAAAAACAGGATAGCGCAACAGATTGATATTATGCCGACTATTCTGAATTACCTTGGTTATGATGAGGAATTTATCGCATTTGGGAATGACCTGCTTGATGATTCATATGAATCATTTGCATTCAATACAAACGGCAATACATATCATTTTTATATGAAGGATCATATTCTTGAAATGATAGATAATAAAACTGTCGGATTATATAATTTTAAACTTGACAGGTTCCTCGGAAACGATGTAAGAGAGAAAGAACCGGAGCTTGCCTTGCTTATGGAGGAGAAGCTGAAGGCTGTTATTCAGTCGTACAATGCCAGGCTTATTGATAATAATATGGTTATAAAAGAGCCAAAGTAGTTTTAACTTTCATTTGCACATAACTGTTATGATAAAACAATTTTTTTCTCAAATCGAAAAATTCCGGGTAAGCAACTCCGGATTGGCAATCTCATCACGTGTAGCCTCTGTGGATGCGCTCCGTGGATTTGATATGTTCTGGATTATCGGCGGAGAAGCGGTGTTTAAAAGCCTCGACAGGATTTTCCATTCGCCAGCTACCGGATTTATAACAACCCAGCTGGATCATGTGGAATGGACAGGTTTCAGGTTCTACGACCTGATAATGCCCCTTTTCCTTTTCATTGTAGGTGTCGCAATGCCTTTCTCATTCCGCAGACGGCTTGAAAAGTCACCATCGAAATCAGCTTTATGGCCACACATTATCAGACGTGTAATCATCCTGTGGATACTTGGAATAGCAGTACAGGGAAACCTTCTCGATTATGACTGGAACAGACTAAAGTTTTATAGTAATACACTCCAGGCTATTGCATCCGGGTATCTTATTTCAACAGTACTTATTCTTTACCTGAAGGTCTCATGGCAGGTGGTCGGTACGGTGCTGCTGATGCTTATTTACTGGATTCTGCTGGCGCTTGTACCTGTACCCGGTTTTGGCGCCGGAATCATAACTCCTGACGGAAATTTTGCCATCTGGTTTGACAAGCTTGTATTTGGCGCACACCAGGATGGAACGACATATTCCTGGATAGTAAGCAGCCTCAATTTCGGAGCCACAACAATGCTGGGAGTATTCTCAGGATATTTGCTGCAGTCAGGGATGAAGGCAAACAGAAAAGCTGTCTGGCTTGTCATTGCAGGGGTAGCACTTATGGTTCTTGGGAGTATCTGGCATATCTGGCTTCCGTCTGTTAAGCACATCTGGACAAGCTCTTTTGTACTGTTTTCAGGAGGTATCTGTTTGCTTTCACTTGCACTCTTCATTTGGCTCGTGGATGGATTGAACCTGAAAAGAGGATCTACTTTTTTAACCATAATAGGTATGAATGCGATCTTCGCCTATTGTGCTTCGCATCTTTTTGATTTCGGCTTGGTAGCTGATGTCATGGTGGGAGGACTTAAACAGTACACAGGAGACTGGTACTATTTCCTTAGAGCTTTGGGTGGATTTGGAGTACTCTACTTACTTTTATGGTTTATGTATTCCCGTAAAATATTTATAAAAATCTGATATATATGAGATCACGTCGTCGATTTTTAAGGGTAACCGGTACAGGAATTCTGGCTGCTGGTCTTACTTCAGTTTTTGGATCAGCTGTTTCCTGCGTCCCTGCGAAAAAAACAACTGAATCAGATAGCTTTACAGTTGGAATGGCCGGTTTTACTTTTGAAAAGCTCAGTATTGAGCAGACAATTGAAATAATGAAAAGGGTAGGAGTGACATACCTTTCCCTTAAAGATTTTCACATGCCTCTCAACAGCACTCAGGAACAGATCAATGAAGTGATCGGAAAATTCAGAAGTGCCGGAATTAATGTTTATACAGTTGGAGTAATCTATATGGAGACGAAGGAATCTGTTGATCAGGCTTTTGAATATGCCAGGATGGCCGGAGTAAAGATGATAGTCGGGGCTCCGAATTATGAGCTTCTTCCGTATGCAGAAAAGAAAATCAAAGAATATGATTTTCACCTGGCAATTCATAACCATGGACCTGATAATAAGCTATTCCCGAATGCAACAGATATATGGAACCATGTCAGGGATCTTGACCCGAGAATAGGCATATGCATCGACATTGGCCATACTATCCGTGATGGATATGATCCGGCAACAGATATACTTAAATATAAAAGTCGTATTTACGACTTGCATATCAAGGATGTTGATAAAGCTTCAAAAGAAGGAACAGGCGTAGAAATGGGAAGAGGAATAATTGATATTCCGAAGGTTGTTAACTCTTTAAGGGAAATCAGATACACCGGGAAATGCAGCCTGGAATATGAGAAGGATAATACGGATCCTCTTGCCGGTATCGCTGAATCAATTGGTTATTTTAAAGGAGTAATGGCTTGCAAATAGAATACATAGTAATTTATTAAACCTGATACTATTTTTGTAATGAAAAAGTTCCTCAAAATTTTCTTTTGTACCCTGGGATCTCTCATCGGATTGATCCTGCTTTTAGTGATTGTGGTATTCTTATGGATATCGGTCAGCGGAAACCGGGCTGCAAAGAAAAGCATCGCACTGGCAGGGCCTGAAGTTCAGACTCTGACTATTGATGGATTTACATTCCGCGATCTGAACAAAAACGGACTGCTGGATATTTATGAAGATATAAGGCAGCCGCAGGAGAACAGGGTGAATGACCTGTTGTCGCAAATGAACCTTGAGGAAAAAGCCGGGCTGATGTTTATTCCGCCCATAAACATGAGGAAAGACGGTTCTATTTCAGAAAAACCTTCACTGAGTGATATTTTCTCTTTGATGAGCCCTGGTACCTCTTCCATGCTCTTTGGCAAGAATATAAATCACTATAACATATACTTTGGTACAACGAAGAGGGAAATGGCAATATGGTACAATAACCTGCAGAAACTGGCAGAACGATCCAGGCTTGGTATACCGGTCACAATTGCCTCAGATCCACGTAACCATTTCAGCGACAATATGTTAACAGGTGCATTCGCCGGAGAATTTTCTCTTTGGCCGGAACCTCCCGGACTGGCTGCAACTGGTGATTCCCTGCTTACACGGCAATTTGCGGATATAGCCCGGCAGGAATATGTGGCCGTCGGGATCAGAATTGCATTACATCCTATGGCTGACCTGGCCACCGAACCAAGATGGGGCCGTATAAACGGGACATTTGGGGAAGATGCCCTTCTATCTGCTAAACTTACTTATGCTTATGTAAAAGGATTCCAGGGTGACAGCCTTGGAATGACCAGTGTTGCCTGCATGACCAAGCATTTTTCAGGAGGCGGCCCCCAGAAGGAAGGAATAGATCCGCATTTCTCTGTCGCAAAAGGACAGATATATCCGGGTAATAA